>NZ_CCBH010000151.1:0-2812 GCF_001368935.1 Novosphingobium sp. KN65.2 | reverse complement strand
GTAAACGCACGGTTGAGGCCGCCTTCTCGGGTCTGAGCTGGGTCCGTAAGGGACGTCCATAAGGACGTACATATGGACGTCTTCAGCGAGAGTGAGAGCGGGCATGGAGATATTGGGCCGGGAGCGACGTCGTCGATGGACGCGAGCGGAGAAGCAGGAGATTGTCGCCGCGGTGGGCGTGAACGGCGAGCCGCTTTCACGCGTTGCGCAGCGCTACGATGTGACGCGCAGCCAGATTTACCAGTGGCGCCATGAGTTCAAGAAAAGAGGGATGCTCCCCGCGCCGCCGTCGCCGACTTTCTTACAGGTCGACGTTGGTTCGCCGATTTTCAAAGCAGAGCCTGGCTTCGAGGACCGGATAGCCTCCCCCTCGATCGTAGAACTGTGTCTGAGGCAAGGACGCCGCCTTCGTTTCGATAGCAGCATCGAAGGCTCGACCCTGATGCACCTCATTCGGGCGGCTGAAGGGGCATGATCGGTCCAGGAACCGGTGTGCGGGTCTATCTGGCCTGCGGAGCGACCGACATGCGCAAGGGGGTGACGGGGCTCGCCATGCTGGCGCAAACCGTGCTGGGTCAGAAAGCCACGAGCGGCGCGGTTTTTGCGTTTCGTGGACGCAAAAGCGACCGGGTGAAGCTCCTGTATTGGGATGGCCAGGGATTTTGCATGTATTATAAAATTCTCGAGCGGGGCCGTTTTCCCTGGCCCTCTGCGGCAGATGGGGTCACGCGATTGACTTCGGCCCAGCTTGCCATGCTGTGGGAGGGGATTGATTGGAGGCGTCCGAACTGGGGAGCTCCACCGGCTCGCGTGGGGTGATTTTTCTTCCTGAAAATGGCTGTTTTGCTGGACCTTCCTGTTGATTTTCCGTAAGAAAAATCATGCTGAATACAGCTTCCGCTCTCCCCGAAGACACGGCCCTCCTCAAGGCGAAGATCGCCGAACTGCAGGCCGAGAACGAGAAGCTGACGACAACGCTGCGAGCCCATGATCTGGTCGTTCAGGCGCTTCGCTTGCAGATCGCGAAGCTGAAGAAGCAGGCCTTTGGCAAATCCTCCGAGAAAATCCGGCGCGAGATCGAACAACTCGAACTTGCCCTCGAGGATTTGCTCGTCACCGCCTCGCAGCAGGAGCTCGGGCAGAGCGAAGGGGATGATGCGCCCGCACCAGCCAGCGCCGAGGCAGGCTCTTCTGACGTCCGCCCCAGGCGGCGCCCGCGCGTCTCGGCGGACACGCCGCGCGAGCGGCGCGAACTCGATCCGGGCAGCACCTGCCCGGATTGCGGAGGCGAACTGCGCCTCGTCGGCGAGGACCTGAGCGAGATCATCGAGATGATCACGGCAAAGCTCAAGGTCGTTGAAGTCGCGCGTCCCAAGAAGTCCTGCCGCTGCTGCGAGAAGATGGTGCAGGTGCCGGCCCCGAGCCGCCCGATCCCCGGCAGCATGGCCGGGAACAGTCTCCTCGCCTACATACTGGTCTCGAAGTTCGACGATCAGCTCCCGCTCTATCGCCAGCAAGAAATCTTCGCCCGCATGGGCGCTGACATTCCGCGCAGCACGCTTGGCGACTGGTGCGGCCGCTCGATGCGGATGCTGCTGCCTGTGATCGACCGGATCGAAGCCTCGGTCCTGAGCAGCGAGATTCTCCATGCCGACGACACGCCGATCCGCGTGCTGGCTCCGGAACGCCGCGCCAAGGGGATCGGCAAGGGTGTGAAGCAAGGCCGGATCTGGGGGTATGTCTGCGATCAGCGACCCTGGGCTGGTGCCGCGCCGCCCGGTGTCGTCTATCGCTACGCGCCCAACTGGAATGCAGAGCATGTGCTTGCCCATCTGGACAATGCGAAAGGCATCCTGCAGGCAGACGCGTACAAGGGCTACTTGAAGCTCTACGAACCCGGCGAGGACGGTGAAGCGCGCTTCCGGGAGGCTGCTTGCTTTGCTCATTGGCGGCGCGATTTTCACGATATCTGGACCGCGCAGAAATCCGAGATTGCGCATGAGGCTCTCAAACGCATCGGCAAGCTCTACGACATCGAGCGTGAAATCGCAGGCGAGACTGCCGATATTCGCCATGCCGCGCGGCAGAAGTTGAGCAAGCCGGAGCTCGAGAAATTGCGGGCCTGGTCCGAGCAGCAACTCACCAAAATCCCGGGCAAGGGCGATCTGGCCAAGGCCTTTCGGTACGGCCTGAGCCGCTGGCATGCGTTCAGCCTGTTCATCGATGACGGGCGTGTCGCCATCGATAACAATGCCGCCGAGCGTGCTCTCAGGCCAATATGCACTGGGAAAAAGAACTGGCTATTCGCCGGTTCCGAGGCCGGGGCCGAGACCCTCGCGCGCGCCATGACGATCATCGAAACGGCCAAAATGAACAACCTCGAGCCGCAAGCCTATCTCACCGACCTGCTCAGTCGCATTCATGATCACAAAATCAATCGGCTCGATGAACTACTGCCGTGGAATTGGACTCCGCTGACACCACTGGCCGAGGCCGCCTGATGCCCACCGTCAGGCACGTCTTTACGCTCGATTATGTCGCTGGCATCCTCGACGAACACCCCGATCTCATCGATGCCATCGTCAGCAACGATGATAACCTCTCTTACGGTTCAATCATCACGGTTTGCGCTGGGCCAGACAAATATATGACAGCAATCACTGACGGCGGCATCGACGAATTACGCGACTTTATCGCCGACTTTCGCCGCTCGCCTGAAGAGTGGGATGCCCTCCTGCGAACCGTCATCGATGACCAGACAACTATCGAAAACGTCAAGGCTCATAAACCGCGGTAACAATCGGGCCGTTAC
>NZ_CCBH010000150.1:0-710 GCF_001368935.1 Novosphingobium sp. KN65.2 | reverse complement strand
TGACCGACACGACCTCCAGTTCAGATTATTCCACACCTCCGAGCACGATTATTCTGGCCGTTGCCGCGCGATCTCGGAGTTCTTTGATCAGGCTGTATTCTTCCGACTGATAAAACTGCTCCGCTGTTTCAAAGCTGGGAAATTCGATGATGACAACTCTGGCCCACTCGCCTTCCAGTGCAACGCATGGTTCAGCCCGTGCAAGAAAGCGTCCACCGAATGCCTCGATGATCGGCGCGACCTTTTCGTGATATTCAGTCATAAGCACTGTATCTGTAACGGATGTTATCTCAGTAATCATATAGGCTGGCATAATGACTCCATTTCTTCAAGATTTGTCTATTGTTCATAAAACTGTGCAAGTGTAAATGTATAACTATAGATATTATATGAGAGATATTATATGAAATCGATCATAGCAACCATCTCGGTCGTGCATGGCGCGGCAAACGCGGCGCGACTGCTGATCGATGGGGCGGGCAGCAGTTCCTATCGTGGCGGCGATGCCCTCCCGCGGGTCGTGGCGGATCTCTCCATGATCGCCACCCACATTCTGGGTTACGACTATGACGTCCTCATGGAACGCAATGCGCGGTGGGTGTTGGGGCTGGGGCTTGGCCCGGAAGATGCGACCATCCGTCTGTAACGGCGCACGACGCCACCTAGCGATCGTGGGCAGAAATCGCTTGCCCAAGATGAAATATATTACG
>NZ_CCBH010000149.1:0-62137 GCF_001368935.1 Novosphingobium sp. KN65.2 | reverse complement strand
GGACGCATAGCTCAGTTGGTAGAGCAGCTGACTCTTAATCAGCGGGTCCTAGGTTCGAGCCCTAGTGCGTCCACCACTTCTTCCCATGGCATAGCGCGAAATCTGACCCTCGATGCGAGGCGCAAACGGCGGCAACGCCGTCCTTGACGTCGTCTGCATGCGCGGAACTCAGGATCGCAAGGTCAACCGGGCGCAGAGCGGGAACGCACGCCCCCCTCGGCTCCTGAACGCCTCCGCGACCACTGGTATGACATCAAGGTGCGGCTCCTGAAGAACCACAGCTGGGCTCTGCTCCCTGTGAGAGCGAGCCCGGCGACACCGCTGCCAGAAAACCGGGGGCAAGGCCCATCGACTTCCAGCAACGGTGTCAGCTCCTCGCGCCCCATGTGCACGGCCCGTCAACCCTGCAAGGCCGGGCGCACGCAGTTGCACGATCTAACCGGGTCAGAGATCCTCCAACCGCGACGCCCCGATTGCTGCGTAGATCTTCGGACGATACTTCCTGAGCCATTGCGCCTGCGTGAATCCCGCCAATGCCACCGCGACGAGTACCCAGGGCAGGCTGTTGATGAGCCGGGAATGGATTCCGGTAAGCACCTCGTAGTTGGAAACAGCGAGGACGGTTGCACTCATGATGATGATGCCGCCCAGGGTCGGCGCCACAGTGTAGGCCCAGCCAAAGGTCCTGCGCCGCGCGAAATAGATCGGGATGGCGAGCGAAGTCAAAGCGAGCAACGACATCAGCCCCACCGATCCGAGACCCACCAACGATGTCGACACGTTGAGAAGCGGATCGAGACCGGTAGCCCCGCCAAGGATGACGACAAGGACAAGCACCCCGGTCAGCACCATCGCGGCTACATGCGGCGAGGAATAGTGTGGATGCGTCCGGGCCAACACCGAGGGCAACATGCCGTCCCGCGCCAATGCGAAAACGTACCGCGCGGTGTTGTTGAAAAGCCCCAGCACCGCGGCCATCGCACTGGTCAGCACCAACAGGGAAAATGCATGGTTACCCATCGGCCCCAAATTGATCCGGGCGAGGTTGAGCACGAAATGGCCAGGATCTTTCGCGGAGACCTGCGCGACCATGTCGCTGCCCACGGCCGCGGCCATGCTCCAACCGACAGCAATATAGAACAGACCGACGACTATGATCGAAATGAACGTTGCGCGCGGGACCGTCACGGACGCGTTCTTTGCCTCTTCCTGATAGATGGCGGTGCCCTCGATACCGATCAGGCTGTTGAAGGCATAGATCAGGGAAATGCCAAGCCCCGGCACGAAGACGGTGGAAGGAGCGAAGTCATTGAGACTGAAGGCACTGATTCCGCGATTGAAGGCAATACCGATCACGAGCGCGCCCAGCAGCATCACCTCGGCGACAAGCGCCACACCCAGAATCTTGGCGGCAAGTGTAAGCCGATGATAAGCCAGAACACCAACCAGCAATGCACCGGCCGTGCCCCAATAGGGCCAGGGAACGTCAATCCCGAGCCCCTGACTGAGGGCATCGCCAAAGAAGAACGCAAAAGCTGCCAGCGTCGAAACGGCCAGTGAAAAATAGCACAAGGCCGCGACATAGGCTGCCGCAAGACCGGCTCCCTTGCCAAGGCTCGCGGCAATATAGGCGTAGAAGGCGCCGGCATTTCTGACATGCGGAATGATCCGCACATACCCGAGCGCGAAGAGAATCATCGCAATCATCGCGATGGCCCAGGCCCCCGGGACCCCTGGCCCGTTGCCCAGTGCAATGGCCAGCGGCATGAGGCCGACCACGACTGCAAGCGGAGCCGCCACCGCTATGACCGTAAAGACGATATCGGCTGTGCCCAGGATGCCGGAGGCCAGCTGCGTTTCAGACGAAGCAGCAGACACGGCGCCAGCATTCTCGCTTTTGCGGGTGAATTGAGCGCTTCTCGATGTTCCGGCTGTCGGGTCAGATTTCACCCTGCTTCACTCCCTTGTCAGTGTGACGGCATGCCGACGCATGGCAAACCTTGTAACACGCTCAAATTCACGTCGCAGTTCAGTTGCCGGCAGCAATTCTTCCTTGGCCTGCAGGCACGCTACAAGCCCGAATTCATGGAATGACCGACTACCGGCAACAAGAAGGCCCATGCGACGTACGCTTCTTTCCGGTTCACCGGTCAAATTCGCGCCCGATACTCGGGGCGAGGTCCATCGGTGAATCGCGTAAACCGGAACGGTCGGGGATCAACGATGGGCGTATTTCCGGTGACAAGATCGGCCATCAGGTGGCCTGCCCCCGGCCCGTTACCGAAGCCATGACCTGAGAACCCGGTCGCCACGAAGAAGCCCGGAACATCCGGAACCGAGGTGAGGAACGGCATTGCATCGGGCGAAACGTCGATGAGGCCCGCCCATGTTTCCGCGACCTTCGCCTCAGCGAAAACCGGAAAATCGGCGGCAAGAGTCTTGATGACATTGCTCAGATCGCCGGCGACCGGTTTCGGGTCCATGATGCGGGTTCGTTCGAAGGGACTGGACTGGTCTAGTTTCCATCGGGACGGCGTACGCAGTTCTTCGACGAACCGGCCGCCGAACCGCAGGCGGAACGTACTCCATTCGTGACGAAGCGTCGGCCAGAACTCCGGCAGGAACCGAAAACTGTCCGGCACGACATCGACGTAGTTCATGAAGCCGGTTCCCAGCGTATACCCGCCGTCAAGGCAGCGACGGAATGAATAGCCGGGTGCCAGCGCCGCGGTTTCAGGGGCGCCGTCGATCGGATGGGTGCGCATCACCGAAGTCCGCAACTTGAGCTGCGGCAGCCGGATGCCCATGTTCGCACAGAACGCGCGGCACCAGATCCCGCCAGCCAGAACGACGGATTCGCAGGCTACCACGCCCTTCTCCGTCACGACTTCCGCGATCCGGCCTGCCTTCGTCTCGAAGCCGCGAACGGCACAGTTCGTCAGGATCGCCGCCCCCCGCGCTCGTGCGGCACGCGCGATTGCGGGCGCCGCAAGCACAGGCTCGGCACGCCCGTCGGTAGCCGTGTAAAGGCCACCCTCGAAATTGTCGGGCGCGCCAGGAAGCAATCCCTGCAGCTCACGCTTTGACAGGAACTTCGTCCCGAGTTCGGGAAGGAACCCGCGAGCCGAGTCGATCCATCTCTCGCAGGCGGCGATGTCAGCCTTACTGGACGCCAGCGAGATGCTTCCGCAGGTTCGAAAGCCGGTCTCGAAGCCGATTTCTTCGTTCATCCCCTGCCACAGACGAACACTTTCCAGAGTCAGGGGAAGTTCGGCCGGATCGCCCCCCTGCTTGCGCACCCAGCCCCAGTTGCGGCTGGACTGTTCCGCGCCGATCTCGCCCTTCTCGCAGACCGCGACCGACACGCCGCGCTTGGCCAGGAAATACGCCGTCGTGACACCGACAATACCGCCGCCGATTATGACGACGTCGACCCTGGAAGGCAGAATGTCATCAGACGGCAATGGACTGACTCTTAAACCCATGCCGATCACTGCACCGGCGTGAAGAAGTCGACTTCACACATCCATCCATCGCCAGTACGGCGCCACACGATCAGGGCACGGTGCACCTCGGTCTGTCCGGCAAAGTCATTGTCATTCGTGATGAACTGGTAAGCCAGGTCGCCGCTCATCCGCGGAGGCTCGCTTGAATCGACCTTGATCCGCGACAGCCCGGCCGACCTCGCTCCCTCAAACGCCTCAGCTATAGCGCGCCTGCCGACCTGGGGCGACATGCCACGCCCCTCAACAACGGCATCCTCGGTATAAAACGTATCGGCAAGAGCCTTCATGTCGCCGGAGGCAAACGCTTCCTCGAAGTAGTCGAGTCGATCACGTAGCTCCTTCGCCAGTGAAGCGTTATCGTTTGCGTTCATCCCCGTCTCCTCAACGCTCTTTTGGCATCAGCCCGGCCTGAAGCGAGCACACCATGTCATTCACAGCGCAGGCAAAGAGCTTCAGGAACGGGTTCATGCCCCCTCCCCCTCTTTTACGCCCGGCAAGCCGTTTTCACGCTTACTCGCGCAATGCCTGTCGGACCCGATAGCGAGTCCGAACCTTCAAGCATGAAATATCTACGAGTACGCATAAACTTTCAAGCCTGAAATATCATGGACTATCCTCGAAACCGCGGTCGGGAAAAGAAAATCGGGAAATGGTCTTTCCGGACGGCCATTCACCGCCATCGCAAAGGTGCAAGGACAATATTAAAGCGATGCCAGGCGGCTGCCCTGGGCGGGCCTATCGCAGCGCTGGCCGATCTGTGGGCAAAAATTCGCGCTTCCGACGCATGCGTCGCCCCGACACGGCGGGCCACCGCCTGCTGTGGCGGCTGCAAGACCGACCGCCACCCGATCACTGGCCGGATCAGCAATCACGCACAATCACGCAAGTTCCGTCAGGCCCGCTGCGTTGTACTCGGGCGAACCATGCAGCAGCCGATAGAATCTTCCGGCCTTTCGGCAACCGTCGAGATCCTCCCCTCCGGCAGACCATAACTGCTGGCCAGCTCTTCGATCACGCGGCCCTTGATCGGCTTGCGGAACTCCACGCCGATGCGGTCTTCGCGCAGCCAGCGCACGGAGCCTTCGACATTGCGCAAGTTGGCGAAGCGCAGCGAGACATGCTGGCCTTGCGTAAAGCGGTCCGCATTACCGATCACGCAGCAACCGCCTTCGGAAATGTCGCCCAGTTCCACGTCGAAGACCTGCCAACTCGACTGGCGGCAACGCCCGTGCAGCAGAACGGTCAACCGCCTGTTGAGGCGGTCGCAATCGGCGATCTCTTTCATCCGAGCCCCTATTTACGCCCTGAACAGGCGATGAGGCTTACGCTTGAGAGGTAAAGCTTCGGTTGCGATGGGGCCCGGCGTGTTCAGGTCGAACCTTGGTCTTCCTGAGCGACCTCAGCCTCAGGGGTTCCCGTGCCGGAAATCCGTGCGTCGATGTCCGCCGCCTTGTCACGAATTTTCTGGCTGGCCGCATCGTAGCGTTCATCGAAATCCGGTTCGCTGTGACATGCGGCCAGGAACAGGAGAGCAAGCCCCAGAATGGCGTTCCTGTGCATCAGTAGTTCTTCTTGATGCGCAGATTGACGCTGTTCGCGCCCGAACCGCCCGCCTGGCTCAGCACCGACAGCCACTTGGTCACGCTGACCTCGAGCTGCGTGGCGGTGAAGCCGCGCGCATCGGTGATCAGTTCGACGTAGACGTCGTCGGTCAGGTACTGCCCCGCAGCCAGTGCCGTGCCACGTCCCGATGCCTCGTCGGCACCGAGGATGCGCAGGCGATCGATGCCGGTGGCCGAGCGCAGCCGACCGAGCGGATTGAGCCCGCCGCCGGTGGAGTTGAGGGAGTTGAGCGAAGAGGCGAGTTGCACCGCCTGGATCGCCGACAGGTTGGCGATCGAACTGCCGAACAGGATTCGCGAGAGCACTTCGTCCTGCGGCAGGCTCGGCGTCGAGCTGAAGGTGATTTCCGGGCTGTAGGCCCTGCCCCCGACTTCCACGGTCACATCGACATCGTCGATCGATTCCTGCGCCTTGATCGCCACGGCAGGATCGATGGTCCTGCCACCGTTGAAAGAGATCAGGCCGTCCGTCAGTTCGAACGAACGCCCGGCGAAACCGAGGGTACCGCGGATCAGTTGCACGTCACCGGCCATCGTCGGCGCAGCGCTCGTGCCGCCGACGGTGAAGTTCGCCTTCCATTCGGATTCGAGCCCCATGCCCGAAACGTAGAGCTTTTCGGGTGCCCGCATGCGCAAGTCGAGACGCAGGCTTGAGAACATGGATGAGATCGGCTCGGCGGGCTCGTCGCCAGTGATGCGTTCCGGGCCGCGCCGCGGCTTGAAGCGCACGCCGGTCAGCCGCGGCACTTCGGCCGATCCTTCGCGCACGATCTGGTAGCGTGTTTCGGGAAGGCGCAGGTCGCCGGAAAGCAGTGCATCCTCACCGTCCTGCTTGCTCAGGCGCAAGGAGCCCGTGGCGCTGGCGTAGATCGAATTGCTGCGGGCCAGACGCGCCTGATCGAGCTCAACCGAAATGTCCATCGGATAGCCCTGATCGGCGGCCAGGCTGGCATAGCCGTTGGCGCTCAGGGTCCCTCCGCCCGCCTTCGCGGTGAGCGACTGCAGTTCCATCCGGCTCCCGTCGAACTTGCCTGCAAAATTGAGCTTGGATAGCCGCGTGCCGTACGTCTGGTTCTCGTAGACGAGGTCCTTGCCGCGAACGATGCCATTCAGGCACGGCTCGGAGAGCTTGCACGAGAAGTCGGCAGCCAGCCCCATCGGACCGCTGAGGGTCTGTCCCGACATCCCCGCGAACGAGAACAGGGTCTCGGCCGGGCCGTTGTAGCGGATACCACCTCCCAGCGGCGCATCGAGCAAGCGCTCGGTCCACGGACCACTACCGGGCGGCAGGGGGCGCAGGCTGGCGACCATGCGGCCGATGACGGAGCCGCTGCGCCGGAACACCGCCCTCGCCTCGCCGCCATCGGCCAGAAGCTTGCCGACGAAGTTGATGTCGACGGGCTGGCTGACGATGTCCGAACTGGTGCGGGTGAAGTTGTTGAGCGTCAGGCGTGCATCGGCGCGGGGAAACGCACCGGGATCGGCCTGCGCAAAATCGAGGCTGCCGCTTGCCGAGCCACCGAAGCCATATCCGGGCAGGAAGGCGTTAAGCATGGCCATGTCGATGTTCTCGAGGCGGCTCTGCAGTTTCATGCCGGTGCCAAAGGTACCCGCGATCCTTGCCGAACCGCCGCCGAAGGCCAGCTTGGTAGGCAGCAGTTCGTATCCGTCTTCCCGGGGCAGTATCCGCGCCGGTGCGGTCGTCTTCACACTCTGGCCGCGCACCTTGCCGTCGAGCGCGATGCGCCAGACCTCGGGTTGCAGGTCTCCGTTCAGCGCCAGCTTGAAGGGTACCCCGCTGTAGCCTTCGAGCATGGCCTTCGCCTTGCCCCGGCCGTTGCGGTAATCGATCAGCGCACGGGCCACGGCAATCCGGAGCGTGCCCAGGCGCGTCCCGGATATCTGCGCATCGGCCACCAGACTGGGCTTGTCGTAAAGCACCGCGCGCCCGTCGATGACGGCAGAACGGATCGTCAGGTTCGCAGGACCGGCGAAGGTCGAATCCTGCGCGCGCAGGTTGAAGTCTATGGCCTGGTACTTCTCCTCGGCCGATAGGGTGAGCACCCCGTTCACGCCGTTGCCGGAAGCGGTCAGTTCACCGGCAAACGGGCCGGTGCGCGTCTGGCCGAGCTTGCCCGCGAACGCGACGCCCGAAAGATTGGCGTCGTTGATCTGCAGGGACATGGCCTGCCCCATGCCGAGGGTGACATCGGCCTTGAGCGGGCCGTAGTCGGTGTCACCGGTCAGGGCGAGATTGTAGCCGCCCTTTGCCCCGGTCACCCGCGCGTCGAGCTTGGCCAGACCGATGCCGAAATCGGGCCTGTCCGCAGTGATGTGGGCGTCGGGATCGGCAATCGATCCCGCCACGCGAACGCCGATCATGCCATAACGATCCGAGGTACCGTCGGCGACGAGGGAAATGCGCCCGTCGGGCGACCAGAAGCCGCGACCGCCGCGAACCTTCAGGTCCGGTGCGGTCATCTGCAGGTTCGAGAAACGCACCACGCCATCGGTGCCGTAGTTTACGCGGGAAGAGGCTGCGAAGTTACCGCCGAGATAGCTTTCCAGGCTGTCGTTCAGCAGACGGGTCGACTGCGCCCGCACCGTGCCTTCGAGCGCAAAGCCGTTCCCCTTGCCCTTGAGGTCCATGTTGGTGCGGATGTTGAAGATGCCGACACTGGCGAGGCGGTAGTTGTCGATCTTGCCGTCGATGGCGCCGGTATAGAGCCCCTCGCTGACGTCGGCGACGAGGATCAGCCCGGCGTCGATGCGGTCGGACCGCAGGCGCATGTTGTCGGACAGAATGCGCGGCCCGTCGATGGCGAGATCGCCGTTGAGGCGAACATTGGGCAATGTCCCGCCGGCCACCGTATCGAGGCCGGTGATCCGCTCGACCCGCGCTGAAACCGGGATCATGATCTTGCCGGCGTCCACTCGCGCGGCGCCCTCGGCAAGCAAGCCCTGCAGCCCCATGTCGTTCATCACCAGCCGGTTCGCGCTGATCCGATAGCCCACCTTGGGGGTCGTAAATGCCCCGTCCAGCGTCAGGATGGCGCGCAAGCCTGCACCGCTCAGGTTCTCGGCCAGCGCGGAAGGCTTGAGCAGCACGAAAGCCAGCTTGAA
This sequence comes from Novosphingobium sp. KN65.2, assembly GCF_001368935.1. Classification (NCBI taxonomy): domain Bacteria; kingdom Pseudomonadati; phylum Pseudomonadota; class Alphaproteobacteria; order Sphingomonadales; family Sphingomonadaceae; genus Novosphingobium; species Novosphingobium sp. KN65.2. The sequence goes on along the minus strand of NZ_CCBH010000149.1, from coordinate 53,886 downwards.
GCCCTCGAAACTGTTGTCGGACAGATCGACGAGGCCGTTTGGCACAAGATTGAAGGCATCGCTGGAAATCATGCCCGTCACGGTCGCGCGCCTGTCAGCCAGCGCCGCGGTCACGTCGATTTTGGTGACCGGACCGAGCAGGTTTGCTGTCGGCCCGCTGAACATTCGCGCAAAGCGGGTCGGCCCCTTGATCGCGAAAGTTCCGTCGCGCGCCGTCAGGTCCAGCCGGGCCAGATCGCCCGCACCATAGTTCGCGGCGAGCTTGCCGTTCCAGGCGGACCATGTGCCCTTGCCGTTGACCTTGAGTGTCAGCGGCTGCGTCAGACCACCGAGAGAGGCGATCACGCCTCCCGTCGGCGCGTCAAGATCGAGGTCGATACCCAGCCGGTTCTGCCGAGGAACGGCATCGAGCATCAGATTAAAGCGGTCGCCCCCTTCCTTCCCGGCGATGGCGATCGTCCCGCCCTTTGCGTCCACTTGCGCGCGGCCGTCGGCGATGTGCACCTTGCCGGCAAACGACATGATCCGCCGCTCGCCCGATACCGCCGGCTCGAAGACGAAATTGTCCACCCGCATCGCGCCGACGTCGATATCGAGATCCGGCAGGAGCGGCGCATCGCTGGGCGGCGTTTCCCGGAAATGCGGCGCCCGGCGCAGGATCATACGCTCCGCCGTCGCGCTGCGCACATTCACGTGATTGCTGAAATAGTCGAAGGGACTCCAGTCCACGTGGATTTCGGGAGAAAACAGAAATTCGCCTTCGGGATCGCGCACCGACAGGTCGTGCAGGGTCATCTTGCCGTAGAGCGATCCCTCGATCCGCCCGACCGAGATCTTCATCCCGTTCTCGAATTGGAGAGCCGCGATCTGGTCGGCCACGAAGCGCCGTCCCGGCCCGGTGTCGATGCCGAATATGACGAGGACCGCAAGAGCGACGATGCCGATGCCGATGAGCGCAACGGTCTTGAGCGCGCGCACCTTGGCACGCTGCAGCAACGAAGGCCGTTCGATCACGACGGTTTCTTCCGGCTTCGGCTCGGACGTCCCGGCGGGAATGTCTTCGTTCTCCGCCATCAGAATGCCTGCCCGATCGAAACGTAAATGTTGATCCGTGCTTCTCCGGAACGGCGCGCCAGCGGCGTGGCGACGTCGAGGCGGAGCGGACCGAAGTTCGTATAGAAGCGGCCGCCGATACCGACGCCGTACCGCAAGTCGGAGAACTGGGGCATTGTCTCGCGATAAGCCTGCCCGGCATCGACGAAACCGACAATGCCGTAATTGCCGAAACGGTAGCGCAGTTCGGCAGATGCCTCATTCAGGCTGCGCCCGCCGACCGGATCTCCGTCCGGCGCCAGTTCACCCAGCTTCTGGTACGCAAAGCCGCGTACCGAACCGCCGCCGCCTGCATAGAGGCGCCGCGAAGGTGCAATGTCAAAAAGACCGACACCCTGAATGGTACCGAGACGCATGCGCCCGGCAAGGACCAACTGGTCCGAAATCGGGTAATAGGCCGACGCATCGAGGCGCGCACGAACGTAAGGGTTGAAGCCCTTGTTCACGGTCGTCTCGGGCTGGACCAATGCGGTCAGGCGATAACCTTTGGTCGGATCGAGGAGGCTGTCGGTCTGGTCGAAACCGACCTGTCCATTGACCCCGGCGATGTAGAAGGTGCGGCGGGAACGATCGCCGGTCGCGTAGTCGAAATCGGTCTCCGCCGTGGCGAGAAGTTCGACGCCGAAGGCGTAGGTGTATTTCTTCTGCCAGATCGGCGTGGAATCGCGGCCGATCTTGGCGGCGAGACGGCCTGTATAGGCGCTGTATGCATCATAGTTGTTGTGGAAGGCTTCCGCGACGATTTCGAGTGTGCGGTCGCGCTTGCCAGCATTGGAACGGCGGAAGGTGACGCCAACGCCTTGCTGGCGCGTACCCGCGATGGCGTTGGCGATCAGTGCACCTTCCGGCGGGAAGAAATTGCGGTGGGTCCAACTCGCCTTGGCAGTTATGCCCTCGCCCGCCGCGAAACCGAGCGAGCCGGCGATGGTGCGCGGTGGGCCCGCATCCTGCTTCACATAGAGGTCAACGTACTCTGTGCCGTCCGGGGAAGCCTCGCCGGTCTTCTTCGGCTCTACCGAAACGGTCGAAAACAGGCTTGTCGCGACCAGCGCCTTGCGCAAATCGTCGACCTTGCGACTGTCGTAGAGATCCCCGCGCTTGAAGCGTCCTAGGACCTGGATGTGATCGGCATCGAAGGCCTGGTCGCCGTCGGTCGTGATCCCCCCGAAGCGCCCCCGCGGCCCGATATCGACGGGAAGTGTATAAACGCCTTCTCCAGTCTGCCGGTCGAGCAGGATGTCACGCTCTCCCACTTCCGCGAAGGGATAGCCGTTTTCGGGCAGGGCCACGGCAATCTGGGCCTCTGAGCCCTGAACGCGTTCGGCCACGATCGGCTCACCCGGCTTGAGCGCGACATTGTCCTCGATCAGGTTCGGCGGCACGGTCGGGTCCGCCCTGATAACGATGTCGGAGAAGACGTAGCGCTTGCCCGGACGAACCGTCAGGACAGCCTGGAGCGGCTGTCCGTCGCCCTGCGCCCCGCGATCGATGCGCGTGCGTACGCGGGCCGAATACCAGCCCTCGGCCGCGAGAATGGCCTGCAGAAGTTCACTGTCCTCGGTCAGTCGCGCCGAGACCATCGCAATATTGGCTGCCTTGCCATCGCCCTTCCTGAGCGCGGAAAGACCGTTGAACTGGCTCTTGAGATTGACAGCTGTCTGGTCGTCCGCCGCCTCGAGACCCTCGATACTGACCTTGTAGGCAACCTCGACGTCCTGCCTGTCCTCCTCGGCCGACTGCTCGAACTCGACTGGCGTCACTTCGAACTGGTCAAGCGGCGGCAGCGGCGCGGCCAGTTCGGCATCGCGCACAGGCGCGTCGCCGATTTCCTCGGTCCGATCCCGATCGCCAAGGGCCGGGTCGCCCAGCGGGGGTTCCTGTCCTTCCTTCGGTTCGGCGTCGGCTTCGTCCGCAGCCAGACGGCGTTCGAAAGCCTCGATCGATTCCAGCGGCTTGTCGAGTTCCGGATCGTCGCTCTCGTCAAGTTCGGGGATCGCGGAATTGAACTCGTCGTTGCTGATCACCGCATCGAGCTGGGGCAAGATGGCATCGGCAGGAGGCGCCGGAACGGGAACCTTTCCGGCTTCCAGATCGATATCGGCTTCGGAGGCGCGCGCTTCGGCAGGTTGCGCAGGGGCCTGACCTGCACCCGGTGCGGCCTGTGCATGCGCGACGCCCGTCGCCATGACCAGCGCCACCGAGAGGGTTCCAAGGCTCGGCGCGGAAAGGAAACGTCGATCGCGCAGCCGCCGGGAACAAGGCGAATTGCGATCCATTAGCCAAGGCATGAACTTTACGACGAATCTTCCCCTCTTGAAGCCGGATCGGACGGCTTTTCCTGAAATTCCCTATCGCATTGCAACAGGGAAAGTTCCCCGTAAGATTCGACAAGATCATGGAAACTAGCACGACGCCCCCTGCAACGCAGCCCGGAGCTGACGCAAACTCCCCCTGGGGGCTGCCGCTCTCGGCCTGGGGACGCGTGTTCAAGCGGGTCTGGATCATGAGCGGGTTTCACGAACTGGGCCTGCTCTCGGCGGGCCTGGCCTTCTATTCCTTCCTTGCCCTCACGCCGCTGATCGCGGCGACGGTCATGATCTATGGGCTGATCGGCGACGTCGAGACTGTGCAGGGCCAGATGGAACGCATTGCCCGGGTGGTCCCGCCGGAAGTCGCGCACGTTCTCGAGCAGCAGTTGCTGCAGATCGTCTCGACCAGTTCGGGCGTGACCGGGCTGGCCCTGTTCATCGCCCTGCTTTTCGCGATCTTCGGCGGCATGCGCGCGGCCAACGGCATGATCAGCGCGCTCAACATCATCAACGAAGAGCATGAAACGCGCGGCATCCTCACCACGATGCTGCGCGCCGCCTCGCTCACTTTCGCCGCGGTCCTGATCGCGCTGACCGGAATACTGGCCGGGGGCGTCTTCGCCTGGCTGCAGACCCAGACGAAAGTGTACCTCGGGGCATCCACGCAGATGCTGTTCAAGACCCTGACCTGGTCGGTCGCCGTGGCCCTTGGCAGCGCCGGCTTTGCCCTGATCATGCGCTATGGACCCGATCGGCGCCCGGCCAAGTGGCGCTGGCTGACACCGGGCGCCCTGCTGGCCACGCTTCTGTGGATCGCGGTGTCCTTCGGCTTCTCGCTCTATGTCGCGTACATCAGCGACTATAACGCGACATACGGATCGCTGTCGGCCATCGTCGTATTCCTGATGTGGCTGTTCCTGTCGGCACATGGAGCGCTGGTCGGTGCCTTGCTCAATGCCGAAATCGAACGGCAAACCTTTCGCGACACGACCATCGGACCGGACCGCCCGCCCGGTCAGCGCGGTGCAATTCTTGCCGACGTGATCGACAGCACCATTCCCTCTGTAAGCGAACTGGAAGGACGCAAGCGCCGACGCGGCGATATCGCCCGCCATCAGGCCGACTGATTTGTCCTGATGGAGATCGGATGACGCTGTTCGTCCATCTGAATGACCAAGTCCGCGCGCGCCGGCATTTCCTGCAGGATGTAGCGGGTCAGCCGCTCGTAGTGGCTGATGAACCGCGCGATCCCCGCTTCGTCCATGACTGCGGCTCCGGACGCCGCACTCCGTGCCAGATCGCGCTCCTGTTCCAGACGCCAGCCGTGCACGACCTCGAACCCCGGGGCCGCGAGCAGGACAAGGCGATCGAGCCTTGCGAACAGTGCCGCATAACTGCCCGCCAAGGCAGCGTTGACATAACGGCGCCAGCGTCCGTCTCCGTCCTCGCGTTCCTCCAGAGCGTTCACCGGCGCAGCCAGATCCGCTTCGCTCTGAGGGACCGCGCCGACGCACCAGCCCTCGAATATCAGCACCTCGCATCCTTCGGGCGCTCGCGGCCAATCGGCTCTTGCCGCCCGGTCGTCCTGCGCCTTGTCGAATCGCGGCAATGCCGCAGCCTCGCCCCTCGCCAGTGCATCCATGACCTCTTGGCCGAGCGTCACGTCATGCGTCCCGGGGACGCCCCGCGTTGCAAGCAGCGGATGAACGGTGCGCGCAAGCTCTTCGCGCGCTCCCCGCGTCAGATAGATGTCATCGATGGAAAACCCGGCACAGCGCAGTCCCTCTCCCGTACAGGTCGCGATCACGGCCTCGGCCAGCGTGGTCTTCCCGCTGCCTTGCGCCCCGCACAGGCCGATAACGACCGGGCGATGCTCCACCGCAAGCAAAGCCGCATGGACCTGATCCATTACTGCGCCGACCAGGCTTGGATTTGCCTTGCTCATGGAACGAATGTCGCCGCTTGCCCCTGAACGCACCCTTGCGCATCGATCAGGTTCCAGACCACCGCCGGACCGATCCGAAAGCGCTTTCCTGTCGCCGTGATGCGCACGCCGGCATAGTCATCGATAAAGCCTTGCGTCTTCACCCGGTCGAGCAGGGCCTGCCGCTCCTCGCGCAACGGGGCCTCGGCAGAAAGGCGCGAAGGCATGGCGGTAAAACTGGCAACATCACTTTCAAAGACGGCGATGGCGCAGGCATTGCCGAAAAAGAAGACAGGATCCGGTTCGGTCCCGTGCGCCAAGAGGGCGAAACGTGCATTCCACAGGCCGGCAACGATATCGTCGCACTGCGGGATCAACGGCTTGCCGATCAGGCGATGGTAGCTCGATGCCAGCAGCGCGATCCGTTCCGCCCGCGCGGGTTCGCGAAAGAGCGCGGGCACTTCATCCGTCTTCGACACTGACACTTTGAACTTCCCGATCTTTCCTGCCACCGTCCGGTCTGGCAGAGCAAGCATGACGGCGATGGTCATGCAACCCTCTCCGACAGCCATGCCAACGATCACGGCATCGCACATCATAATCACACTTGAATTACGATGTGAAAAGTTCATATCATCCGCACATCATAATGTGACAAACGGTGATTCCCATGTCTGGCAACATAATCGAACAAGTCCGCAAGCTCGTGACGGAGGGCGGAATGAGCAAGGCCGGTCTCGCCCGTGCCGCCGGCCTCCACGCAAATACCCTGCGCGATTGCACCGAGCCGGACTGGAACCCCACCGCCGACACCCTCGGCAAGCTCGAACGCGCCCTTTTCTCGAACGACGACCGCCAGGTCCTCGTATCGATCGAGGAAATCATCGAAGAAGCGCGCAACGGCCGCATGTTCATCCTCGTCGACAATGAGGACCGCGAGAATGAAGGCGATCTCGTCATTCCCGCGCAAATGGCAACTCCGTCAGCGATCAACTTCATGGCCACCCATGGCCGCGGCCTGATCTGCCTTTCGCTCACCAGCGAACGCGTCTCCCAGCTCGGCCTCAACCTGATGAGCCAGAACAACGGCACCCGTCACGAGACCGCATTCACCACCTCGATCGAGGCGCGCGAAGGCGTCACCACCGGTATTTCCGCCGGCGACCGCGCCCGCACCATCAGCGTTGCCATCGACGGCACCAAGACCAAGGACGATATCGTCACCCCCGGCCATGTCTTCCCGCTGCGCGCCCGCGATGGCGGCGTTCTCGTACGCGCCGGCCACACCGAGGCAGCCGTCGACATCTCGCGCCTTGCCGGTCTCAACCCCTCGGGTGTGATTTGCGAGATAATGCGCGACGACGGGACGATGGCGCGCATGGATGACCTCATGACCTTCGCGCGCATGCACGATCTCAAGATCGGCACGATCCGCGACCTCATCGCCTATCGCCGCAAGCATGACCGCCTTGTCGAAACCAAGAACGAAGTGACGTTCGAAAGCCGCTACGGCGGACACTGGATCGCGCGCAGCTACAACAACAAGGCAACCGGCGATGAAACCATCGCCCTGATCAAGGGCCGCATCGACCCCACCAAGCCGACGCTCGTGCGCATGCACACGCTCTCGGTCTTCTCCGATGTCCTTGGCGAGACTTCGGAGGAACGCGGAGAGCTGCTGCACCGCTCGATGGAAATGATTGCCGAGGAAGGTGCCGGCGTTATCGTCATCATCAACCGTCCGATGAACCGCCTGATGTCGCGCATCATGGAAATCAGGAAGCAGGCGCACGCCGGACAGACGCCGGACCTCGAGGAACTGCGCGACTACGGCGTAGGCGCACAGATCCTTGCCGAACTCGGCATCCACGACATGATCCTGCTTACCAACACCCACCATTCGCTCGTCGCGCTGGAAGGCTATGGCCTCAACATCGTGAGCGAACGCGCCATTCCTGCGCATGCAACCGAAGGAGCGAAGTGAAATGGCCCGTTTCCTGATCGTCGAAGCCCGCTTTTACGACCACCTCAACGACATGCTCGTCGCCGGCGCCAGCGAGGCGCTCAAGGCGGCCGGGCACAAGGCCGACGTCATCACCGTCCCCGGCGCGCTGGAAATCCCCGGCGCGATCTCGCTGGCAGATGCCGCGGGCGACTATGACGGCTACGTTGCGATCGGCGTCGTCATCCGCGGCGAAACCTACCACTTCGAAATCGTCGCCGGCGAAAGCGCGCGCGGCATCATGGCACTGACGATGGACGGCATTGCCATCGGCAACGGCATCCTGACTGTAGAGAACGAGGAGCAGGCGCTGGTCAGAGCCGACCCGGCACAGAAGGACAAGGGCGGCGAAGCGGCCAAGGCTGCCATTGCCCTGCTCGAACTGCGCGAGCGTTTCGGCAGCTGATCTTGCAGGCGAAGTTCCGACGCCGTCCTCAGGCGTCGGAACTTCGTCAAACGCTTCACCTGCCCCCAAATGCCATTCCCGCCAGACTCAGCGTCTATTGACTGGTGTTTTCACTTATAAAAAAACAATACCGAGAGAACATCCAAGCGAATTTATCGCAAATTTGAGGTCAATAGGGAAACAGACCTACCTCTTACAATCTGTTCACTAATGGAACATTGCAATATATACTGTTTCAACTTGGATGGTTTGCTGTAGTCGACCCGAAGATCACGATGAATTAAGATCCTGATCGGAGCCATCTGGCAAAGGAGTCGAACCACGCGGAAAAGCGCCTCGACTGTCCGCCCTTCGGCGTCGTTCAGGTCTGCGAGGCAAGTGCCTTGTTCCACGGAGGTCGCTGAGTTGAACAGGAAAACTTGCGCTGCAGGACTCATCCCCGCGCTGGAAGACATGCTTGTCGAACTGGACCAGTTGGACGTCCCGGTCGCCGCAGCCCATCTCGATACAGCCATCGCGCTGCTCGCCAGATCCTTCAATATCGAAAGAAGTCCGTCCAAATTGGACGAAGCTGCGCGAGACGATCTCGCCACGGCGTGACATTGATCACCCCGGGTTGCGGCACCGAGAAAGAAAACCGAGCCGGAACAAGTTTTTGGCACGGCTGATCCTGGGTTCCGCAAACGTGGGTTCAATCGCCGCGGATCACGGTATCGCAAGGACCATTGGCTCCTTGCGCGATCCCGGCAGGCAATGGGTGATCGCCGTCGATGGACATGTCAGACCAGCTGATGCGCAATCGCGCCAAGGCCATTCGACTGATCGGCATAGCCAACGAACTCCTGGCCATGGCGCGCGAACTGGAAATCGGGCAGCCGATAGCCGGGGATCCTTTCGCGACGGACAGCCTGGAGGGCGCGCCCGGGCGCTTCAGGGAAGTCGCCAGCAAGGACCACCCCATCTGGGTGGAACTTGCCCGACAGGCCTATGAAGACAGGCGGCGCAGATCGAAGATCTTCCAGGCGGACGCTCTCTTCGGAGAACCGGCGTGGGACATACTGCTCGACCTGTTCATCGCCGCAAAGGAACGCCGCCGCGTCTCGGTGACAAGCGCCTGCATCGGCTCCGCCGTCCCATCGACCACGGCCCTGCGCTGGATCACCATTCTTGAAAAGCACCAGCTCCTGCAGCGCGAAGCCGATCCCGGCGATGCGCGCAGGGTATACGTCCGCCTCAGCGCCCGCGGTTATGCGGCCATGCTGGAGTATTTTGCAGCTTCATCACGCTCGGTCGTGCTGCTGGACGATCCGAGCCCCCACTTCGCTGCCGCGCGATAGAAAAAGCAGGCACCCCCGCCCTTTCCGCCCCCCTTGGAAGGGAGAACCTGTACGCGCCCGGCAGCGCCGGGCGACTGCTCCAGCCCATGTGGAGCAGTCGCCCGGACCTACCTTATCCGCCTATCAGAAGTTCAGGCGACCGAATGCAGCGGCACCGGCATAGCGGGCCGCATTACCCAGCTCTTCCTCGATGCGGATGAGCTGGTTGTACTTGGCAAGCCGGTCAGAACGGGCCAGCGAACCGGTCTTGATCTGACCGCAGTTGGTGGCAACCGCGAGATCGGCAATGGTCGAATCCTCGGTCTCGCCCGAACGGTGCGACATGACCGCGGTGTAACCTGCGCGGTTCGCGATCGACACGGCTTCAAGCGTCTCGGTCAGCGAGCCGATCTGGTTCACCTTGACCAGCAGCGAGTTGGCAAGGCCCTGCTCGATACCCATGCTCAGCCGCTTGGGGTTGGTCACGAAAAGGTCGTCACCGACGAGCTGGACCTTGTGGCCGACCTTTTCGGTCAAGGCCTTCCAGCCTTCGAAATCGTCCTCGCTCATGCCGTCCTCGACCGAGATGATCGGGTAGGCGTCGCACAGGTCGGCCAGGTAGTCCGCAAAGGCGACCGGGTCGAGCGAGAGGCCCTCGCCGCTGATCTCGTACTTGCCGTTCTTGAAGAACTCGGTCGAAGCGCAGTCCAACGCGAGCTGGATGTCGGTGCCGGGCTTGAAGCCGGCCTTCTCGATCGAGGCCATCACGAAGTCGAGCGCGTCGCGGGTGCTGGCAAGGTTGGGCGCGAAACCGCCTTCATCGCCGACCGCCGTGGCGAGGCCCTTTTCCGAAAGGCCTTTCTTGAGCGTGTGGAACACCTCTGCGCCCCAGCGCACGGCCTCGGCGATCGAGTCCGCGCCGACCGGCATGATCATGAATTCCTGGAAGTCGATCGGGTTGTCGGCATGTTCGCCGCCATTGATGATGTTCATCATCGGCACCGGCAGGACATGCGCCGACACGCCGCCGACATAGGAATAGAGCGGCAGGCCGCGGGCGTTGGCGGCGGCCTTGGCAGCGGCAAGGCTGGTCCCGAGGATGGCGTTGGCGCCAAGGCGGGCCTTGTTCTCGGTGCCGTCGAGAGCGATCATCGTCAGGTCGAGATCGCGCTGGTCTTCGGCATCGAGACCGACGAGCGCTTCGGCGATTTCGCCATTCACCGCATCAACGGCCTTGAGCACGCCCTTGCCGAGGTAACGGCCCTTGTCGCCGTCGCGCAGTTCGACCGCTTCGTGGGCACCGGTCGACGCGCCCGAAGGTACCGCCGCGCGGCCGAAGCTGCCGTCTTCGAGCAGGACGTCGACTTCCACGGTCGGATTGCCGCGGCTGTCCAGGATTTCACGGCCATGAATATCGATGATCGCGGTCATTTGAGCTGAACTCCTCCTTGTGGCGCCTCACTGCGCCTTTGGCCGGCGTCTTAGCAGGGGAACTCCGCCTGACAAGTTGCGTTGGGGATGTATAGGCAAGATGTGTTACTCTGTATGCGCACCGCCTATATGGGGATAGTCCCGGCGAACGGGAAACGAAGGAAGGATAGACGTATGGCCGAACCTACCGCTACCACCGGAAACGAAGCCGAATCCGCCAGGAATCACTTTGCCAAGGCCATGGAAGAGGCCAAGGCCGGCGCACAGGCTCTCGGCAAGGAAGCCCAGGCGCGCGCCGAGGAATATCGCGGAAAGCTGACCCAGGCGACGAATGAATGGTCAAGCGAGGCAAAGACGCGTTCGGACGAAGCGCGGACCAAGGCCAATGACTATGCCGCCGAAGCACGCGAGAAAGCCAGCGCCTATGCCGCTGACGCAAAGGTCAAGGCCGCCGACCTTGCCAATGAAGGCAAGGCCCGCACCAGCCAGGCCATGGTCGGCCTGTCGAAGATGATCGACGAGAACGTCCACCTGATCGACGAGAAAGTCGGCCCCAAGTATGGTGACTATGCCCGCACCGCTTCGAAGTCGATGCAGGATGCCGCCACGAAGCTCGATGAAAAGTCGCTCGACGACCTGGGTGAAGATGCCAAGGAATTCGTGCGCACCAGCCCGGGACTTGCCGTTGGCATGGCCGTGGCCGCCGGTTTCCTGTTCGGGCGCATGTTCAAGAAGAGCAAGTGACGGCGCCGGGCAAGACTGACTGATCAGAATGGCCGAAGCCCAATCCGAACTCGTTGCTCCACCCGATGAGGTGGAGACGGTGACACTTACCGAAGATCTGCGCCAACTGGCGCAGGATGCCCGGATGCTGGCCGAGGCGGAATTCGCCTTCCAGAAGACCCGCGCAGCCTATGCCAGTTCCGAGGCCAAGGGTATCGCCCTGCTAGGCTTGATCGCGCTCGTGTTGCTGTTCTTTGCGGTCATGGCCCTGGTCGTTGGCGCTGTGATTGCCCTCGGGCCAGTTCTGGGTCCGTGGGGCGCCATGGTGGCGGTCACCGGAGCACTGGTGCTGATCTCCGCCATCTGCGCACTTTCCGCCAAGGCGCGGCTCAGGAACATGCTGACCGCCATTTCCGACAGCAGGGGATAGACTGATGGGCAACCTAGCCCGCAAGCTTGAGGCGGACAGGGCCGTCCGCGATGCCGCGCGCGCAACATTCGATGCACGCTACGGTGCGATCAAGGCCGACATGGAGGAGCGCGGCATCGCCGGGCGCGTGATCGATGAGACGCTCGAGCAAGCCAGGGACATGTTCGACGAAGCGGTCGACGTGGCCGAGAGCAATCCGGGCGTAGTCGGGGGAACCTTGGCCGCCCTCATGCTTTGGTTTTTGAGGAACCCGATCAAGGCCTGGTTCGACACCCTGCTCGGCCCGGAAGCGAAATGGAAGAAGGAAGCGGACAATGACTGACAGCGATCCCAACACCCCGGAGATCCCGACCAGTGCAACTGGTGCGAACAACGTCGTTCCGCTTACTCCGGCAAAGGCAGATCCCAGTCCGCGTGAGAAGGTCGTGGGCTTCGTCAAGAAGCACCCGGTAATCACCGTGGCTGGCGGCCTTGCCCTGGGCGTAGCTGCAAGCGCCCTGCTGCCCCGCAAGGCAGGCCGCAAACTTGTGGGCCGCGCCGCAAAGCTCGCCGAAGCAGCCGGAGCCGCGACGGTCATGTTCGGTCGGGATACCTCGGAAAAGGCACAGGAACTGGGCGCCGACGCCAGGGAAACCGCGGGCAAGCTGGCAAGCACTGCAGAAATGGCGACCAGCGCCACGGCCGCGAGCATCGAAAAGTTTGCACTTGCCGCCATCGCGGCCGCCAGCGCATTCGGCCGCGCCACGGCAAAGAAGGCCGGGAAGGTTGGCGAGGCTGCGGCTGAAAAGGGGCACGAGATTGTCGACCGGGCCGGCGAACTTAAAAAGCGGGCCAAGCGCTGACTTCTGCGTTATTGCTAACGCTTCGCAACTGCAAAGATAGCGCGATCAGCGATGTGATGAAGCCTTGCCCTTGCTCCTGTCCAAAATTATAGGAACGCTCACTCCCAACAGGAAAGCGGTCCTCTCCCATGCAGAAGCTTCACCTTGTCATGGGCGGCCGGGTTTCGGACCCGCGCAGCCTTGAATTCTCCGATCTCAAGAACGTCGACCTCGTCGGCGTCTATCCCGACTATGCCTCGGCCGAGGAAGCCTGGCGCTCGAATGCCCAGCGCACTGTCGACGATGCGGAAATGAAGTACGTGATCGTACACCTGCACCGTCTGCTCGAGCCGAACCTGCCCGAAGGCTGATCCCCTTCGAGCAAAGCTCAAACGAACAAAGGCCGGCGATTTCGCCGGCCTTTTTCGTATCCGTTAGCGGCCGGGACGCTACCGTCCCTGCCCTCAGATGAATTCGATTTTCTGCACGAGGTAGAACTTGTCGCCCGAAGGGACGGTCACTTCCACTTCATCTTCGACCTGACGCCCGATCAGTGCCTTGCCGAGCGGCGAGTTGTAGCTGATGCGCCCGATCTTCGCGTCTGCCTCGTAAGGGCCGACGATCTGGTACTTTACCGGCTTCTCGTCATCGTCGAGCAGGGTCACGGTCGCGCCGAAGATCACCTTGGAGCCCGAGAGGCTCTTGGGATCGACGATCTGCGCGCGGCTGACCTTGTCTTCCAGATCGGCAATGGTCGCCTCGACCTGGCCCTGACGTTCCTTGGCCGCGTGATACTCTGCATTTTCGGAAAGATCGCCATGCGCACGCGCTTCCTCGATGGCATCGACGATCCGCGGACGTTCCTCGCGCAGGGCCTTCAGCTCTGCGGTCAGCCTCTCATACCCTTCGGCGAGCATGGGCAGCTTTTCTATACTGGCCATCAATAATTCCTCCTGTTGCCTCCCTTGCCGCAGACTACTCGCCTGTCCCGTCCCTTCAGGCACGGGGGCCGATCTGCAGCGATGTGGGGAGGCAAGATCGATTTCAGTTATAATAATCCTGCAACGAACGCACTTCAAGCTGGCTCCCGCGAATCGTCGCAATTGCTTCGCTTGCAGCCACGCTTGCAGCAGCCGTGGTGAAGATCGAAACCTTCGCCGTCAGCGCCGATGCGCGGATCGACTGCGAGTCCTTCAGGCTCTGCCAACCTTCGGTGGTGTTGAAGATCAGCGAGATTTCACCATCGATGATCTTGTCGACGATGTGCGGACGACCTTCGGCCACCTTGTTCACCATCTCGACCGGAATACCCGCATCGGCGAGGTACTTTTGCGTGCCGGAGGTAGCGATAATGCGGAAGCCCTCGTCCACCAGTTTGCGCACGGCCGGAAGGATATGCGGCTTGTCGCTGTTCTTCACCGAAACGAAGGCAGTGCCTTCGGTCGGCAGACGCATGCCAGCGCCGAGCTGTGCCTTGGCGAATGCGGTCGGATAATCGGTATCGATACCCATAACTTCGCCGGTCGACTTCATTTCCGGGCTCAGCACGGGGTCGACGCCAGGGAAGCGCGCGAAGGGGAACACCGCTTCCTTCACCGCGACATAGTCCAGCTTGCGCTTGAACGGCGGGAAGTCGGCGAGCTTTTCGCCCGCCATTACGCGCGCGGCGATCTTGGCGACCGGCTGGCCGATGGCCTTGGCGACGAAAGGCACGGTACGCGAAGCACGCGGGTTCACCTCGATCAGGTAGACCTCGCCGTCCTTGACCGCGAACTGCACGTTCATCAGACCGCGCACACCAAGTCCATTGGCAAGAGCCTCGGCCTGGCGCTCCATCTCCTCGATGATCTCGTCGGGCAGACTGTAGGGCGGGATCGTGCAGGCGCTGTCGCCCGAGTGGATGCCCGCTTCCTCGATGTGCTGCATGACGCCGGCAACGACGACCTGGTCACCGTCGCACAGGGCATCGACGTCGCACTCGATCGCGTCGCGCAGGTACTGGTCGATCAGCACCGGGCTATCGCCAGAGACCTGCACGGCCGTGGCGATGTAGTCGTCGAGCTGCTGTTCGCTGTCGACGATCTCCATGGCGCGGCCGCCCAGCACGTAGCTGGGACGGGTCAGGACCGGGTAGCCGATGCGGTTGGCGACTGCCACGGCCTCGTCTCGGCTGCGGGCGATGCCGTTGGCCGGCTGCTTGAGCCCGAGCCTCTCGACCAGAGCGGCGAAACGCTCACGGTCTTCGGCAAGGTCGATCGCATCGGGCGACGTGCCCAGGATCGGAATGCCAGCCTTCTCGAGCGCATCGGCGAGCTTGAGCGGAGTCTGACCGCCGAACTGCACGATGACGCCGACGAGTTCGCCATTCTGCTGCTCGACGCGCAGGATTTCCAGCACGTCCTCAGCCGTCAGCGGCTCGAAATAGAGGCGATCGGAGGTGTCGTAGTCGGTCGAGACGGTCTCGGGATTGCAGTTGACCATGATCGTCTCGAAGCCGGCTTCGGCAAGCGCGAAGCAGGCGTGAACGCAGCAGTAGTCGAACTCGATGCCCTGGCCGATGCGGTTGGGACCGCCGCCGAGAATGACGATCTTCCTGCGATCGGACGGCATTGCCTCGTCCTCGGGCTTACCGAAGAACGGAGCCTCATAGGTCGAGTACATGTAAGGCGTGATCGCCTCGAACTCGGCCGCGCACGAGTCGATGCGCTTGAAGACCGGGTGGACGCCGAGCTTGGTGCGCAGCTGGCGCACTTCGTCCTCGCTGGTCGCACCGGCCATGGCGCGCAGGGCATCGTGAAGCAGGCCCGAACGCTTCGCCTGGGTTTCTCCAAGACCGCCCGCGACATGGACCGAGCGCACCGCAAGGGTGGCAAGGCGCTTGTCCGAGAAGCCCATGGCCTTGAGGTTGCGCAGCCCGGCCGCATCGATCGGCAGGCCGTCCTTCATGATCTTCGCTTCTTCCGCGACGATCTCTTCGATGTGGCGCAGGAACCACTTGTCGTAGAAGGTGATCGCGTGGATCTCTTCCACGGTGAAACCTTCGCGCATCGCCTGGGCAACGTTGAGCAGACGGTCCGGCGTCGCCTTCGAGAGCGCTGCAGTGATCGTGTCGCGCCCGGCGCCTTCAAGCTCCGGCACGCGGTTGAAGCCATCAAGGCCGGTTTCGAGGCCGCGCAGGGCCTTCTGCATCGATTCCTTGATGTTGCGGCCGATCGCCATGACCTCACCGACCGACTTCATCGCCGTGGTCAGTTCGGGCTTGGAGCCCTTGAACTTCTCGAAGGCGAAGCGCGGGATCTTGGTGACGACGTAGTCGATGGTCGGCTCGAACGAAGCCGGTGTGGCGCCGGTGATCTCGTTCATGATCTCGTCGAGCGTATAGCCTACTGCCAGCTTGGCCGCGACGCGCGCGATCGGGAAGCCGGTCGCCTTCGAAGCGAGGGCCGAAGAGCGCGAGACGCGCGGGTTCATCTCGATGACGATGAGGCGGCCGTCCTTCGGGTTCACTGCGAACTGCACGTTCGAGCCGCCGGTTTCGACGCCGATCTCGCGCAGCACCTCGATAGAGGCGGTGCGCATGATCTGGTATTCCTTGTCGGTCAGCGTCAGCGCCGGGGCGACGGTGATCGAGTCGCCTGTGTGGACGCCCATCGGGTCGACGTTCTCGATGGAGCAGATGATGATGCAGTTGTCGTGCCTGTCGCGCACGACCTCCATCTCGTACTCCTTCCAGCCCAGCAGCGATTCCTCGATGAGTACTTCGGTGGTCGGCGAAGCATCGAGGCCCGAACGGACGATCGCTTCGAACTCGGCCTTGTTGTAGGCGACGCCGCCGCCGGTACCGCCGAGCGTGAAGCTGGGGCGGATGATCGAAGGCAGACCGGTGCGCTCCAGAACCGCAAAGGCTTCCTCAAGCGTATGGGCAACGCCCGAGCGCGCGGATTCGAGGCCGATCTTGTCCATCGCCTCGCGGAACCGCTGGCGGTCCTCAGCCTTGTCGATGGCATCGGCGTCGGCGCCGATCATCCTGACGCCGAACTTCTCGAGCGTACCGTCATTGAACAGGGCCAACGCGCAGTTGAGCGCGGTCTGCCCGCCCATCGTCGGCAGCACCGCATCGGGGCGCTCCTTCTCGATGATCTTCGCGACGATCTCGGGCGTGATCGGCTCGACGTAGGTCGCATCGGCCATGTCCGGGTCGGTCATGATCGTGGCGGGGTTCGAGTTCACGAGGATGACTCGGTAGCCCTCTTCCTTGAGCGCCTTGATCGCCTGCGTGCCCGAATAATCGAACTCACACGCCTGGCCGATGATGATGGGACCGGCGCCAATGACGAGGATCGAGGAGATATCTGTGCGCTTGGGCATGGGTTTCCTGCCTTGGAAGTGTGCTTACAGTTAAAGCCGCCCTGAGGCGACCGGGTTGCCGGATGCCGGGACCTGCCAAAGCAGGTCTTCGGCTCCGACCTTGTTTCTTATTCTTGCGACAGCCGGACCGCTTGCCTGTCCGTCATCGCAAGAAATGATCGATTGCGAAACGCCGAGCTTCACGAGATCACTCCGGCAGCCCGGCCGCACCGATCGAGAGGGGCACGCCGGCCTTCAAGCCAGCGAGCCCACGAACTTCTCGAAGAGGTAGAAGCTGTCCTGCGGCCCCGGGCTTGCTTCGGGGTGATACTGGACGCCGAACGCCTTCTTGCCCTTGATCGCGATGCCGCAGTTCGAGCCGTCGAAAAGCGAGACGTGAGTCTCTTCGATGGTGTCGGGCAGCGTCGCATTGTCGACCGCGAAGCCGTGGTTCATCGAGGTGATCTCGACGACGTCGTCGGCAAGGCGCTTGACCGGGTGGTTCGCACCGCGGTGACCCTGGTGCATCTTCGAGGTCTTGGCACCGGCGGCCAGCGCCAGCATCTGGTGACCGAGGCAAATGCCGAAGATCGGCACGTCGCGCTCAAGCAGGCCCTGGATGACGGGAACGGCGTACTTGCCGGTCGCCGCCGGGTCGCCCGGGCCGTTGGAAAGGAACACGCCTTCGGGCTTCAGCTCGAGCACCTGCTCCAGCGTTGCCTCGGCGGGAACCACCGTCACGCGTGCACCGGCCTTCACCAGGTTGCGGAAGATGTTGTCCTTGGCGCCGAAGTCCATGGCCACGACATGCGGGCGCGCGTCACGCGGCGATCGGCCGTAGCCCTGCCCGAGCGTCCAGGTCGAGCCTTCCCAGCCCTCCTGGATTTCGCGGCTGACGATCTTGGCGAGATCCATGCCTTCGAGGCCGGGCCATTCCTGCGCCTTCTTGATCAGAGCAGGGATATCGAACTCGCCCTTGGGATCATGCGCGATCACGGCGTTCGACGCACCCGACAGGCGGATGCGGCGGGTCAGTGCGCGGGTATCGACACCGGCGAGGCCGATCTTGCCCTTGGCTGCGAGCCAGTCGCCAAACTCGCCTTCCGCGCGGAAGTTGGAAGAGGGCGTGACGTCCTCGCGAACGACGCAACCGACGGCGCCGTCGACCTTGGACTCAAGGTCCTCGTCGTTGACGCCGACGTTGCCGATGTGGGGGAACGTGAAAGTGACGATCTGTCCGGCATAGGAAGGATCGGTCATCACTTCCTGGTAACCGGTCATCGAGGTATTGAAGCAAACTTCGCCGACGGCATTGCCGACGGCGCCGAAGCCACGACCCCAGATGACGTGCCCGTCACTCAGTACAAGCACGCCTGTCGCCCCTTCCGGTTTGGGCGCAAGCGAAAATGCGGCGTCGGCCATGGTGGGTCGCTCCGTTTACGGCGTTTCTAACGTTTAGTGCTAAGGCCCACGCGCTAGAGACGCTTGTGCAGCGCGTCAAGGCAGCGGGTGCAAATTGCCGCGCGTCTTGCTAGTTTTATACGCGAAACTAATCGCCAACCTCAGGACAAAAGAAAAACAATGCTTCGTGATTCGATCAAGGCCGCGCAGATTTCCGCGATGAAAGCCGGCGACAAGCCGCGCCTTGCCGCCGTGCGACTCATCCTTGCCAAGATCAAGGACCGCGACATCGAGCTTCGCACCGTCGACAAGAAACCGGACGACGACGACCTCGTGATCGAGGTGCTGCAGAAAATGGTGAAGCAGCGCCGCGAATCGATTCAGCTCTTCGAGGAAGGTGGCCGCCCCGAACGCGCCGCCGACGAACGTGCCGAAATGGTCGTGATCGAAGAGTTCCTTCCCGCCCAGATGTCGGAAGAAGAAACGAAGGCCGCGATCGAATCGATCAAGGCCGAAACCGGAGCGGCAGGCATGAAGGACATGGGCAAGGTCATGGCCGAACTGAAGGCGCGCCACGGCAACCAGCTCGACATGGGCAAGGCCAGCGGCTGGGTGAAGGCGGCGCTGAGCTGACGGTCTTCACAGGAAACGGCGGCACGCTCCGTGCTCACACCGCAATGGCTCGACCAGCTCAGGTCCCGGACGACGCTCTCGGCGTTGATCGGCCGTTCCGTGCGCCTGCAGAAGGCAGGCCGCGAGCACAAGGCGTGCTGCCCGTTCCATAACGAGAAGTCGCCCAGCTTCACCGTCAACGATGAAAAGGGCTTCTATCACTGCTTCGGCTGCGGTGCGCATGGCGATGCGATTCGCTGGATGACCGACCATCAGGGCCTCGCCTTCATGGATGCCGTGAAGGAACTCGCAGCCGAAGCGGGCATGGACGTGCCAGCCCCCGATCCGCGCGCCGCCAAGGCGGCTGAAAAGCGCGACACGCTTCATGACGTGATGCATGCAGCACAGGACTGGTTCGTGCAGAACCTGTCCTCCCCACAGGGCGGGGAAGCCCGCACGTACCTCGCCACGCGCGGGTTCGACGCCCACACCGTCGCCCGCTTCGGCTTCGGCTATGCCCCCGAGGGGCGGCAGGCGATGAAGGAGGCGCTCGGCAAGTTCCCCGAGCCCATGCTGATCGAGGCGGGCCTGCGCATCGCCGTGGAGAACCGCGATCCCTACGATCGCTTCCGCGGGCGCCTGATGCTTCCGATCGAGGACGCGCGCGGCCGGGTCATCGCCTTTGGCGGACGCATTCTCACCAAGGAGAAGACGGACGCCCCCAAGTACCTCAATTCTCCCGACACACCGCTCTTCGACAAGGGCCGCACGCTCTACAACCTGCACCGCGCCGCCCCTGCCGCACGCCAGAGCGGCAGGATGATCGTGGTCGAAGGTTACATGGACGTCATCGCCCTGGCAGCCGCGGGCATCGGCGAATGCGTCGCCCCGCTCGGCACGGCGCTCACCGAACACCAGATCGAAATGCTGTGGCGGCAGGTCGAGACCCCGATCCTGTGCTTCGACGGGGACACCGCAGGCCAGCGTGCGGCCATGCGGGCGATTTCGCGCGCCTTGCCCCTGCTGCGTCCTGCCCATTCCCTGCGCATCGTGCGGCTTCCCGAGGGTCTCGACCCTGACGACCTGATCAAGGCCCGTGGGGTGAAGGCGCTGGAAGAGATTCTCGACAGCGCCCGCAGTCTCGTCGAAGTGCTCTGGGAATTCGAGCGCGATTCGCATCCTCTGGTGACCCCGGAGGACAAGGCGGGCCTGAAGGCACGCCTGATCGAGCATGTCGACGCGATCCAGCACCCCGACATCGCCAGCCTATATCGGCGCGAATTGCTCGACCGCTATTCCGAATTCGCATTCCCCCGCCGCGACAATCGCTGGCAGGGTGGCGGGCAGAAAGGCGGCGGGTTCAACGCCGGCGGATTCAACCGCGGCGGACCGCGCGGCAAATGGAACGAGCGCCCGGCCCCGGCCCCATCCAGCCCCGAATCGATTGAACGGCTCAGACGCCGTTTCGACGCCGGCGCAGGCGGCGGGGCACGCGATGCACTGTCTGCTGCCGTGCTTGCGGGCCTGATCCGCTGGCCCTCGCAGCTGGCCCGCCACGCCGAAGCCCTGGCCCGTACGCCCGGCCTCGACCCCCGGTTCGAGGCCCTGCTTGATTGCTGCGACGCCAAAGACGCGCTTGAAAGCGGCGAGCTTGGCACCATATTGACGGAAAATGGTTTGCAGCCGCCCGGAATCGCGGAATATTCAGGCCTTCGTTTCAGCTTTCTCCATGCAGAAGCAAACGAACAGCAGGCGGTATCCGATCTGGCCCAGGCCATTGATCTCTTGGTAGAGCGTCCGGTTCTGGAGGCGGCTCTGGCTAAAGCAACGGCGCGCTTCGAAAGCGAGTTGTCCGACGAAGCCTTTGCCGAGCAGCAGCGCCTGCTCAAGAGAAAGCTGGAATTTGACAGTCGCCTCAGGCAAATGGCGACAAGACAGGCGGACTCCTGATTGTATAATCGTAGGTGTTCGGCACGAATTAACGGCGGTGGAATGAGCAGAAACGACGACAACAGCGGCGACAAGAACGACGGCACGGACGCCCCGCTGATCGATCTCAACGAGGCTTCGATCAAGAAGCTGATCGCGCGTGCTAAGCGCCGCGGCGTCATCACCTATGACGAATTGAACGAGGCCCTGCCCCAGGACCAGATGTCTTCCGAACAGATCGAGGACATCATGGCCGCCATCTCCGAGATGGGCGTCAACATCGTCGAGAGCGACGAAGACGCCCAGAGCGACGACGACAACGATAACGACAACGATGTCGACGAAGTCGATTCGGACGATTCGGCACCCAAGATGGTCGCCGAGACGAAGAAGAAGGAAACGATCGAGCGCACCGACGACCCGGTGCGCATGTACCTGCGCGAGATGGGCGCGGTCGAACTGCTCAGCCGCGAAGGCGAAATCGCGATCGCCAAGCGCATCGAAGCCGGGCGCGACATGATGATCCTGGGCCTGTGCGAAAGCCCGATCACCTTCCACGCGATCATCCAGTGGTCCGAAGCGCTCAACAACGGTGAAATGCAGCTGCGCGAGATCCTCGATCTCGACGCCATGCTCTCGAAGGAGCCCGCGCCCGAAAGCCTCAACGAGGACGGCGAGAGCGACGACGACGGCGAAATCAGCGAAGCCACCGCAGGTCCCTCGTACAAGGAAGACGACGACGAGGAAGAAGAGTCGGCCGAAGGCGAGGAAGGCGAGGACGGCGAAGGCCGCAGCGAGCGCCAGCGGGACGACGACGAAGAAGACAACACCCTCAGCCTTGCGCAGATGGAAGCTGCCCTCAAGCCCGAAGCGCTTGAGAAGTTCGCGCGAATCACCGAACTGTTCCAGGCTTTCGAGAAGCTGCAGTCGGAGCGTCTCGACGCCCTGGCGCTTGGCATCGACTTCCCGACCGCCAAGGAAGACCACTACCAGCAGTTGCGCGAGGAGCTGACCGCGCAAGTGGAATCGGTACAGTTCCACGCGACCAAGATCGAATACCTGGTCGACAACCTTTACGCCTTCAATCGTCGCCTGACGACGCTGGGCGGCCAGATGCTGCGCCTTGCGGAGCGTCACAAGGTCAAGCGTGCCGACTTCCTGAACACCTACGTCGGCCGCGAACTGGACGACACCTGGCTTCCGGAAATGTCCAAGAAGGACAAGAAGTGGGCCGCCTTCGCCGAGAACGAGGCCGATTCGGTCGAGCGCATCCGTTCGGAAGTTTCGGACATCGCCGCTGCCACCGGCATGGCGCTCCCCGAATTCCGCCGCATCGTCAACATGGTCCAGAAGGGTGAGCGCGAGGCGCGTATCGCCAAGAAGGAAATGGTCGAGGCGAACCTGCGCCTGGTGATCTCGATCGCCAAGAAGTACACGAACCGCGGCCTGCAGTTCCTCGACCTCATCCAGGAAGGCAACATCGGCCTGATGAAGGCGGTCGACAAGTTCGAGTACCGCCGCGGCTACAAGTTCTCGACTTACGCCACGTGGTGGATCCGCCAGGCGATCACGCGCTCGATCGCCGACCAGGCCCGCACGATCCGTATCCCGGTCCACATGATCGAAACGATCAACAAGCTGGTCCGCACCTCGCGCCAGTTCCTCCACGAGCAGGGCCGCGAGCCGACGCCGGAAGAAATGGCCGAGCGTCTCTCGATGCCGCTCGAGAAGGTCCGCAAGGTGATGAAGATCGCCAAGGAACCGATCTCTCTCGAAACGCCGATCGGCGACGAGGAAGATTCGCACCTGGGCGATTTCATCGAGGACAAGAACGCGATCATCCCGGTCGACGCTGCGATCCAGGCGAACCTCAAGGAAACGGTCACCCGTGTTCTTGCCTCGCTCACCCCGCGCGAGGAACGCGTGCTGCGCATGCGCTTCGGCATCGGCATGAACACCGATCACACGCTGGAAGAAGTCGGCCAGCAGTTCTCGGTTACCCGCGAACGTATCCGCCAGATCGAGGCGAAGGCACTGAGGAAACTCAAGCACCCGAGCCGCAGCCGCAAGATGCGCTCGTTCCTCGACCAGTAATGACGGAAAGCCCCGCTTCGGCGGGGTTTTCTTTGTCCGGCATCCAAGACAGACCGGCAGCAGCGGTGCGACGCGATATGGCCGAAGCGCAAGCTTGGCGCTAACCCTTGCCGATGACCGTCTCTGCCAGCCCATCCGCCCTGACACTGCGTCTGACAAAGGCACAGGTTGCAGCGTTCCTTGACGATACCTTTCCGGAAAGCTCCCGACCGCTTCTCGGCCAAGTCGAAAGCCTCGCGCTCAACCACTTGCGCATGCGGCTCGATCCCGATCCGTCCATGCGGCGACCGGGAAACATCGTTTCGGGGCCTTCGCTCATGGCGCTGGTCGACGTGGCCGCCTACGCGGTGATCGCCGCGCACAACGGGCCCGAGGCGATGGCCGTCACCAACGCCCTGTCGATCTCGTTCCTGCGCGCCTGCCAGTTCGAACCAATCTACGCCGATGCGCGCATCCTCAAGCTGGGCAGGCGCCTGGCCAGCGTCGACGTGCGGATCTGGCAGCGCAGCGAGGATCGGCTGGTCGCCCAGTCGACTGTCGGGTATGCGCTGCCCTGAACGAAAAAGCCCCGCCGAAGCGGGGCCTTCCCTTGTTCCGGACGATGTAGGTGCCGACTATTCGGCGGGCTCTTGCTCTGCGATCGCTTCGGCCGAAGCCATTCCCGGCGCCTCGGAATTGCCACCCAGCTTCGCGCGCACGCCCTTTTCGACCCTTTCGCCGGTATCCGCGTCGATCGCCTTCCAATAATCGAACGCACGCCGGAGGATTTTCTCCGATACGCCATCGCAAAGGTGGCCGACGATGTTCGTCACGAGCCTTTCGCGCGCGGCATCGTCCATCACGTCTCGGATGAGCGCGCGCGGCTGGCTGACGTCATCGTCATCCTCGCGAGGGGTATAGGCGGAGCGCACCATCTCCCCGTCGGCGTACCACAGGCCCGCTTCTCCCGAGAGGTCGGGCTGCGCCGCCGGCCCGCCGTAGCTGTTGGGCGCATAGACCGGGTCGGACACGTTTTCGGTCCGTCCGGCACCGTCCTTCGAATAACTGAAGACCGGGCATTGCGGCTTGTTCACCGGGATCTGCCTGTAGTTCACGCCAAGACGCGCGCGATGGGCATCGGCATAGGCAAAGCCGCGTGCGAGCAGCATCTTGTCGGGCGACAGGCCGATGCCGGGCACCATGTTGCTGGGCTCGAAAGCAGCCTGTTCGATCTCGGTATGGAAATCGGTCGGATTGCGGTCGAGCGTGAGCTTGCCGACCTCGATCAGCGGATAGTCCGAGTGCGGCCAGACCTTGGTGAGATCGAAGGGGTTGATACGATAGGTCTTGGCATCCTCGAACGGCATGACCTGCCAGTAGAGCGTCCAGCTCGGATGGTCGCCGCGCGCAATCGCATCGAACAGGTCGCGCCGGTGGAAGTCGCCGTCCTTGCCAGCCATCTCGTCGGCCTCGTCCTGCGAAAGGTAGGCATTGCCGTCGCCAAGATCGGTCTTGAAGTGAAACTTCACCCAGAACTTCTCGCCCGAGGCATTGATCAGGGAGTAAGTGTGGCTGGAATAGCCGTTCATCTCCCGCCACGTCTTCGGCACACCGCGGTCGCCCATCAGGTAGGTCACCTGATGGGCGCTCTCCGGCGACAGGGTCCAGAAATCCCACTGCATGTCGTGATCGCGAAGGCCATTGTCGGCGCGGCGCTTCTGGCTGCGGATGAAGTGCTGGAACTTCATCGGATCGCGAATGAAGAAAATCGGCGTGTTGTTGCCGACCATGTCGAAATTGCCGTCCTCGGTGTAGAACTTCACGGCAAAGCCGCGCGGATCGCGCCAGGTATCGGGGCTGCCACGCTCGCCTGCCACGGTCGAAAAACGGGCCAGGGTCCCCACTTTCGCGCCGGGCTGGAAGACTTTCGCCTTGGTATAGCGCGAGACGTCGTTGGTGACCTCGAAATGCCCGAAGGCACCGCTGCCCTTGGCATGGGGCTGGCGCTCGGGAATGCGCTCCCGATTGAAATTCGCCATCTGCTCAAGAAGATAATGATCGTTGAGAACGATAGGCCCGTCGCGGCCCACGGTCAGGGAATGCTCGTCACTCTGGACGCGGATGCCGGCATCGGTCGTCGTGGGGGGATTGTTTCGTCGGCCAAGGTCGTATCCTCCGGACTGGGTTTGCAGTACCCTTACCCAACACGCCGAACCTGCCGTCAGTTCCGGAGCCGATCCGCAGGAGTACTCATCCCGCCCCGTTCTTGCCAATTGCTGACGCACGCACCATGTCACCGGCGAGGTCTTATTGCGGTGGCCTTCCGAGGCGTATCGCACTAAGGCGCGTTGCGAACCCGATTCCCGGAACTGCCACGGAACGAACATGCGCATCGCTATCGCATCCGACCACGCCGCCGTCGACCTCAAGGCGACGCTGCGCGAGTATCTCATCAATCTTGGCCACGAAGTCGCCGACCTTGGCCCCGAAACAGCCGACCGCGTCGACTATCCCGACTACGGCTACAAGCTTGCCTCGGTCGTTGCCGACGGCACCGCCGAATATGGCGTCGCGCTTTGCGGTTCGGGCATCGGCATCTCGATTGCCGTCAACCGCGACCCCGCGTGCCGCTGCGCACTTGTCTCTGAGCCGCTATCGGCCGCCCTCGCGCGTGAGCACAACAATGCCAACGTCATCGCCATGGGCGCACGCCTGACCGGCGAGGACATGGCCAAGGCCTGCCTAGATGCATTTCTTTCGACCGAGTTCGGCGGTGGTCGCCACGCCGGGCGCGTCGAGAAACTCTCCAACCCCACAAGCTGATCCGAAGAGGTCCAACGAACATGACCGTCGAAACTGCCATCCGTTCCCCCGGCTTCTTCACCGACACGATCGCCCAGAGCGATCCTGCCGTCGCCAAGGCCATCGGCAAGGAACTCAAGCGCGAGCGCAAGCAGATCGAGCTGATCGCCTCGGAGAACATCGTCTCCAAGGCCGTGCTCGAAGCGCAGGGTTCGGTGCTGACGAACAAGTACGCCGAAGGCTATCCGGGCAAGCGCTACTACCAAGGCTGCGAGCCTTCGGACGAAGTCGAAACGCTGGCCATCGAACGCGCCAAGCAGCTGTTCGACTGCGGTTTCGCCAACGTCCAGCCTCACTCGGGCGCACAGGCCAACGGTGCAGTCCTGCTCGCGACGGTCAAGCCGGGCGACACGGTAATGGGCATGAGCCTCGATGCCGGCGGCCACCTCACCCACGGCGCGCGCGCCGCGCTTTCGGGCAAGTGGTTCAACGCGGTCCAGTATGGCGTGACCAAGGACACCCACCTGATCGACTACGACCAGGTCGAAGCCCTTGCCAAGGAGCACCAGCCCAAGCTGATCATCGCAGGCGGCTCGGCCTATCCGCGCGTGATCGACTTCAAGCGCATGCGCGAGATCGCCGACAGCGTGGGCGCGCTGTTCCAGGTCGACATGGCGCACTTCGCCGGCCTCGTGGCTGCTGGCGTGCACCCCTCGCCGTTCCCCTACGCGCACATTGCCACCACCACCACGCACAAGACCCTGCGCGGTCCGCGCGGCGGCATGATCCTCACCAATGACGAGGCGCTGGCCAAGAAGATCAACTCGGCCGTGTTCCCCGGCCTGCAGGGCGGTCCGCTGATGCATGTCATCGCCGCCAAGGCCGTTGCCTTCGGTGAAGCCCTGCGTCCCGAATTCAAGGACTACAGCAAGAAGGTGGTCGAGAACGCCAAGGCCCTTGCCGAAACGCTCAAGGCGCGCGGCGCCGAGATCGTCTCGGGCGGCACCGACACACACCTCGCCCTGATCGACCTCTCGCCGCTCGGCGTGACCGGCAAGGACGCCGACGAAGCGCTCGAACGCGCCGGCATCACCTGCAACAAGAACGGCATTCCGTTCGACCCGCTGCCGCCGATGAAGACCAGCGGCATCCGCGTCGGTTCGCCTGCCGGCACCACCCGCGGCTTCGGGGTCGAGGAATTCCGCGAGATCGGCAACATGGTCGCCGACGTACTCGACGGTCTGGCCAAATGCGGCGAGGAAGGTGACGCGCAAGTGGAACAGAATGTCCGCGCGCGCGTAGAAGCCTTGTGTGACCGCTTCCCGATCTACGAGGACTGATACGATGACCGACCCCCGTCGCCCCCAGGACAATGGCAGCTTCGTCAGCGATGCGCGCCATGAGCTTGCCGGAATGCTCCAGGATGGCCTTGGCCATCCTTCGACCAAGCCGGTACTTGTCTGGGGGGCGATGGGTGCGGTTGCAGGTGCGATGCTGCCTTTCGTATCGATCGGCCTCGGCCTTGCCGCAGGCGCCGGATACAAGTTCTACAAGCGCGTTCGCCCCGACTGAACGCGCCTTTTCCCAAGGAAAGCCCCCTCGTAAATGCGCTGTCCGTTCTGCGCCCACGACGATTCCCAGGTCAAGGACAGCCGCCCGACCGAGGACAACACCGCGATCCGCCGTCGCCGCCAGTGCTCGAGCTGCGGCGCGCGCTTCACGACGTTCGAACGCGTCCAGCTTCGCGAGATCACCGTGGTCAAGACCGGCGGCGATAACGAGGAGCCCCGGCGCGAACCTTTCGACCGCTCGAAGATCGAGCAGTCGGTCACGCTGGCCTGCCGCAAGCGCGGCATCGACCGCGAGAAGATCGACCAGCTCGTTTCCGGCGTCCAACGCCAGATCGAAACCGCGGGCGAGGCGGAAGTGGCCTCCCGCGAAATCGGCGAAATGGTGATGGACGGGCTGCGCCAGCTCGACTCGGTTGCCTACATCCGCTTCGCCTCGGTCTATCGTGCCTTCAACGAGGCCAGGGACTTCGAGGAGTTCGCCGGAACCGTGCGCGATGTTGCCGATGATGAAGGAACTTCCACCAATGGCTGACACCCAGCCCGTCATCGTGCTCGTGCGCCCGCAACTGGGCGAGAATATCGGCAAGGCTGCACGGGCCATGCTGAACTTCGGACTTACCGAAATGCGCCTCGTCTCGCCGCGCGACGGCTGGCCGAACCCTTCTGCTGGGCCTGCCGCCGCCGGGGCCGACCAGGTGCTCGATGGCGCGCAGGTCTATGAGACGCTGGCCGAAGCGGTCGCCGACTGCGCCAATGTCTATGCCACGACGGTGCGCAAGCGCGGCGTCACCAAGCCCGTGGTCACCCCCGAACAGGCCGCGCGCGAAATCCATACCGCCCCGGGCCGCTCCGCCTATGTCTTCGGACCGGAACGCTCTGGCCTGGAAACCGAAGACGTTGCGCTGGCCCGCGCGATCCTGACCGTGCCGATCAATCCGGAATTCGCCTCGCTCAATCTTGCGCAAGCCGTGATCCTTTGCGCCTACGAATGGTCGAAAGGCGCCGATCTTGCGCAGCCGACCGCCGAAGAACTGCTCCCCCCTGCCCCGCAAGACGAACTGGAAGGGCTGATCGGCCATTTCGAGCGGTTCCTGGAGACGAAGAACTACTTCTGGCCCGAGACGCGCGCGGCGGCCAATCGCCTGACCTTGCGCAACCTGCTGACCAAGCCCGGCTGGAATCACCTCGAGGTGCGCACCCTGCGCGGCATTCTCAGCACGCTGGAGGACGCACGGCGCAAGCGCGATTGAGCCGGTTTCAAGACCGAATGCCTCAGCGCGCTTGACATTCCCTGACAACCCCGTAAGGGCCACGCCTTCACATGGCGCCTGCCTGTTTCGGCAGATCCGTCCATTCGGCCCCGCACCCCGGTGAAGCGGCGGCCGCAACCAGCGAAGTACGGCTGGTTGGTGCGCCCCGGGACAACACGGATCGCTGGCCAAGGTGGCCTGGCGACAAGCAGAACGGAGACGACATATGTCGAAGCGCAAGAGCGCCAAGTACAAACTCGACCGCCGCATGGGCGAGAACATCTGGGGTCGCCCCAAGAGCTCGGTTAACCGCCGCAGCTACGGCCCGGGCCAGCACGGCCAGCGCCGCAAGGGCAAGCTTTCGGACTACGGCATCCAGCTGCGCGCCAAGCAGAAGCTCAAGGGCTACTACGGCGACGTGACCGAGAAGCAGTTCAAGCGTACCTACCAGGAAGCCGCCAAGATGAAGGGCGACACCGGTCAGAACCTGATCGGCCTGCTCGAGCAGCGCCTCGACATGATCGTCTACCGCGCCAAGTTCGCGCCGACGATCTTCGCGGCCCGCCAGATCGTTTCGCACGGCCACATCCGCGTCAACGGCGTGAAGTGCAACATCGCCTCGCGTCGCGTGCGCGTCGGTGACGTCATCAGCCTCGGCAACAAGGCCAAGGAAATGGCGCTGATCATCGAAGCGCAGAGCCTGCCCGAGCGCGAAGTTCCCGACTACGTCGCCGCCGACGGCACCGACAAGGTCACCTTCGTTCGCGTCCCGACGCTCGACGAAGTGCCCTACCCGGTGAAGATGGAACCGAACCTGGTCGTCGAGTTCTACTCGCGCTAAGTCACGGTTTTCCGGAGACGGAATTCAGCAAGAGGGCGGTCCTTCCGGGGCCGCCCTTTTCGCATGGGCAAACACCCTCAAAAATACACGATTCGAAGCCCTTGTCAGGAAACTGAAGCAGACTTCGCGCATTTGACCATCGTCATGCAGCGATACCGTTTCATCACCCCCCACCGCACCGGCAAATGGTACCCCGATCTCGATACCGCAAAGCGCTTCGCCTGCGAGATCGGGGCCGGCTTTCTCGATTCCCGCACCGGCCGCTTCGTGGCCTACGTCGGCACCCGGCTCGAGGTCATGAAGCCGCGCAGCGCGAAACCCGGCCACCCCGCCGACCTCCAGAAGGCTCCAGCCTGAAAGGGGCGCAAGAAGCGCCGCGTTTCATTTCAGAGTGATATGGCCCGACGCCCATTTCCACAGGGCGTCGACTTCGCCGGCGGCCTTGCCATCCGGCTCGATCTCACCGGCCACTTCGCCAGTTCCTGACGAGCGGTGGAAGGCAGCCCTTTCGCCGAACTGGACGGGGCAGACCTGCAGGCCCAGCGCCTCGGCCGATTTCGTGGCTTCCTCGATCATGCGGCTGGCCCGCGCCGGAACGGCGTTGAATACGACAAAGGCCGGTTTGCGCGCAAAGGTCATCAGCCCCGCCGTCGCTTCCAGCGCATGAAGGTCGAAGGCACGGGCGCGGGTCGGGATCAGGACGAGATCGGCCACGCGCACCGCTTCACGCGATGCCGTGTCTCCGTGCGGCGGAGTATCGATGACGACCAGTTCGGCGCCGCCACGCCGCGCTTTCTCGATCGTGCTGAACAGGCGTACCGGCGGGCAGGTCATGACTTCCGGCTTGAAATCGCCCCGCCAGTCTCCCCAGGTCGCGGACGTCGCTTGCGGATCCGTGTCGATGACGCAGGTTTCCCGGCCGGCATAGACCGCGCTGGTGGCCAGATGGAGCGCCATGGTCGTCTTGCCCGAGCCGCCCTTCTGGCTGACGATCGCGATGGTCGGCATGAACAACACCCCCTGTCCTGCTGTTCCGGCACCGGAAAATCCGATTCGCTTGGGAAATGCCGGTCAGGGGAATGTCCGGGTGATGCAGCCGCTTGTCCATAGCCGCACGACTTTGTCCCGTGAAACCTGCTCGGGATCGGTCGAAAGCCAATGCGAAAGATCGGTCCCGGTCTGCACCGGGGCCGATCACTTCTTCAGGTAATCACGGCGGAAATCGGCGGCGAAGGCCGCAAAGCGGCTTTCGGCTATGGCATCGCGCATGGCCTGCATGAGCTGCTGGTAGAACGAGACGTTGTGCTCGGTCAGCAACATGGCGCCCAGGATTTCGCCCGAACGGATCAGGTGATGGAGATAGGCGCGGCTGTACGTGCCGCAGGTCGGGCATTTGCAACGCTCATCGATGGGGCCGTTATCTTCGGCATGGCGCGCATTGCGCATGTTGAGAGGACCATTCCAGGTGAAGGCCTGCCCATTACGGCCCGAGCGCGTCGGCAGCACGCAGTCGAACATGTCGACCCCGCGCTCAACCGCGCCAACGAGATCGTCGGGCTTGCCCACGCCCATCAGATAGCGCGGACGGTCGACTGGCAACTGACCGGGGGCAAACTCGAGCGTGGCGAACATCGCTTCCTGTCCTTCACCCACGGCGAGGCCGCCGATCGCATAGCCATCGAAGCCGATATCGACGAGAGCATCGGCGCTGGCCTTGCGCAGACCTTCGTCGAGTGCGCCCTGCTGGATGCCGAAGAGCGCGGAGTTGGCTGCATGTTCGCCGCCGCTGTCAAATCCGTCGCGGCTGCGTTTGGCCCAGCGCATCGACATTTCCATCGACCGGGCAATGACGTCGCGCGGCTGGTCGATCTTCGGGCATTCATCGAAGCACATGACGATGTCCGAGCCGAGCAGACGCTGGATCTCCATCGAGCGTTCGGGGCTGAGCATGTGCCGCGAGCCGTCGAGGTGGCTGGCAAAAGTCACCCCTTCCTCGGTGATCTTGCGCAGGTCCGAAAGGCTCATGACCTGATAGCCGCCGCTGTCGGTAAGGATCGGGCGATCCCAGTTCATGAACTTGTGCAGCCCGCCAAGGCGCGCAACGCGCTCGGCACCGGGGCGCAGCATCAGGTGGTAGGTATTGCCCAGGATGATGTCGGCGCCGGTCGCGCGCACGCATTCGGGCTTCATCGCCTTGACCGTTGCGGCAGTACCCACCGGCATGAAAGCGGGGGTGCGGATTTCGCCGCGACGCATCTTGATGACGCCGGTGCGCGCCTTGCCGTCGGTGGCGTGGATGGAGAATTCGAAACGCGGGTTCATGGCCGCGTCCGTTAGACCGGTCAGAAGCCGTAGACCAGTGAGAACCGCGAAATCGTATCGGTCTTGAGCGAACCGGCCGGCGGCGCGGTTTCATGCTCGATGGAATAGGACAGCTTGGCCTTGAGGCCCTTGGCCATCCCCGCCTCGATCCCGGTGAGCGAGGTGAAGGTGCTGTTGTCGGACCCGATGTAGCTCGAGGCGTCCTGGCTCAGTGCAAGCGTTCCGTTGAGCTTCCAGTCGAAATCGAGCGAAGTCAGGGCGGACCAGGTCGTTTCGGAGGGATCGTCGATGTAGTTCGTGCGGCGAACGGCCGGGCCTGCCTCGACCGAAAGCGTCATGTTGCGGCGCTTAACAAGGCGATAACCCAAACCGCCCGAGAAAGAGAAACGGTCGCGATAGCCCTGGATCTCGTCCTTTTCATACTGGAGGCGACCGTAAGTGAAGACACCATCGTTGATGGTGTAGCGCGGCTGGTAACTGGCCCCGTACTTCTCCCGCGTGACGGTGCCGGAATCCTTCTGGTAATCGGCCGTCGCAAGGATCATGTGCTCCCAGTCGATCCCCTTGCGGTCGAGCTTGAGCGCGCCGGTGAAGCCGAAATTCGTGGTGTTGCCCGTGCTGTGGAAGGCCCCGAGTTCGATCTGGCCCTTCCACAGTTCCAGCACCCCCGATTCGCGAATACGCCGGGTTTCTGCTTCGGTCTTGGCAGCAAGGCGCGCTGCCTTGTCATCGAGATAGGCGCGGTGCATCGCCTTGATCTCGTCCTTGTCGTAAGGCTGCGTCTCGATCGCCATCTTCACGACGGCCGCGACCGTTTCGGATTCGTCGGTCCTGACCGCAGCCTCGATCATCGCCTTGACGTTCTTGGGCAGACTCGGCGGCGGAACTTCGATGAACGGCGTCGGCCAGGGATAGTCCGGCAAGGCCAGACGCAGCGGTTCGGGCGCAAGATCGACAAGCCCTTCGTCGACCGAAAGCCGTGCCTCTTCGAAAGGCTGGGCTTGGGCCGGAACGGCGAGCAATAGCGACGGGAGGGCGACCGGGAGGAACGTCTTCAAAGCCATGACCGAATCGAATCTATGAAATCAGGACCGCAGGCGCCAGCCCGTCTTGAAGATCCATGCGATGAAGGCCACGCAAATCGCGAGGAACGCCAGAGTCATCCCCAGCGAAGTGGCAATCGGGAAGTCCGAACTGCCGTAGAAGCACCAGCGCAGTCCGTTGACGAGATAGACGACCGGGTTGGCCATGGCCACCGAACGCCACGGTTCGGGCAGGACGTCGATCGAATAGAACGTGCCGCCCAGGAAAGTCAGCGGGACGATAAACAGGACCGGCACGATGCCCAGCTTCTCGAAGCTGTCGGCCCAGATCCCGAGGATGAAGCCGAAGAGCGAGAAGCTTGCCGAGACCAGCAGGATGAAGCCGAGCGTGTAGAACGGGTGCAGGATCGTATAGTCGACAAAGAAAGTCGCGGTCCCGAGAATAATAGCGGCCAGGATCAGCGACTTGGTCGCCGCCGCCCCGACGAAGCCAACCAGCGTCTCGGCCGTGCCGACGGGCGCGGAAAGCAGTTCATAGATCGCGCCGGTGAAGCGCGGCATGTAGATGCCGAAGCTGCCGTTGGACGTGCTTTCGCTCAGCAAGGTGAGCAGGAGCAGCCCAGGCACGATGAAGGCACCGTAATTGACCCCGTCCATCGTCTCCATCCGACCGCCGATAGCCGCGCCGAAGACGACAAAATAGAGAACGGTGGTCAGCACCGGACCAAGGATCGACTGCATGGCCGTGCGCAACGCGCGTGCGACTTCGCGCTTGTAAATGGTCCAGGCGCTGCGGGCGTTGAAAGCGATCACTGCGCCTCTCCTTCAAGCAGATTGACGAAGATCTCTTCGAGGCTCGATTCGCGAATGTCGATCGACGTGTAGTCGATTCCGGCCGCGACCAGCGTCTTGGTCAGCTCGGCCACTTCGGCCTTGCCGCCCCCTGCGCCGTCTCCGCCGCGGTAGCAAAGCTCCGCGCCGCCATCGCCAAGCGTGACCGCGAAACGGTCCAGCATCGTGGGTATATCCGCAAGCGGCTGGGCCAGCCTGATATGCGCTTCGGTACGGCCAAGCTGCTTCATCATAACCGAGGTCTGCTCGACCATGCGGATTCGCCCGGCCTGGATGATGCCGACGCGGTCGGCCATTTCCTCGGCCTCTTCGATGTAGTGCGTCGTCAGGATGACCGTGGTGCCAAGGTCGCGCAACTTGGCGATCTGCTGCCACATGTCGCGCCGCAGTTCGACGTCGACGCCCGCCGTCGGCTCGTCGAGGAACAGCAGTTGCGGTTCATGCGCCAGCGCCTTGGCGATCAGCACACGGCGCTTCATCCCCCCTGACAGCGCGCGAATCTGCTCGTTGCGCTTGTCCCAGAGGCTGAGCGCCTTGAGGATCTCCTCGATCTTGCCCGCGTCCGGCGCCAGGCCGAAAAGCCCGCGCGAATAGTTCACGGTGTGCATGACCGTTTCG
Source organism: Novosphingobium sp. KN65.2 (assembly GCF_001368935.1). Taxonomy (NCBI): domain Bacteria; kingdom Pseudomonadati; phylum Pseudomonadota; class Alphaproteobacteria; order Sphingomonadales; family Sphingomonadaceae; genus Novosphingobium; species Novosphingobium sp. KN65.2. The sequence continues at coordinate 19,750 of NZ_CCBH010000149.1, read as the reverse complement.
AACATGTCGGTCGCGAGCTCCTGCGGGACCAATCCGATCCGGGCGCGCAAGCTGCGCCAGTGCGAGCCAAGGTCTTCACCGAAGACTCGGATCGTGCCGGAACTGGGACGCACCAGTCCGCACACGGCACCGATCAGGGTCGTCTTGCCTGCACCATTGGGACCGAGCAAGGCGAAGATCTCGCCCTTGCGAATGTCGAGGTCGACGCCATGAAGCGCCGTGAAGCCGCCCACGTAAGTCTTCGTAAGACCGCGGATTTCGAGAATGGATTCCATCTTGCCTTGATGGGGCATGACGATGGCAGTTCCAAGACCTGGACCGTGAGATTGCGACGCAATTCCCACAAGTTGGTCCAGCTCTGCCGAATCAGGGCAGCAGCAGGCTCGAATCTCCATAGGAATAGAAGCGGTATTCCTCGGCAATGGCGTGGGCATAGACTGCCTGCATCTTCTCCAGCCCCATCAGCGCGCTGACGAGCATGAACAGCGTAGACTTGGGCAGGTGGAAGTTGGTCATCAGGCCGTCGATCGCCTTGAAGCGATAGCCCGGGGTGATGAAGATCGAGGTATCGCCTTCGAACGGCCGGATCACGTTGTCGTCACCCGCCGCACTTTCCAGCAGGCGCAGGCTGGTCGTGCCAACGGCGATCAGGCGGCCACCGGCCATGCGCGCGGCATTGAGACGATCCGCGGTGGCCTGGTCGATGCGTCCCCATTCGGCGTGCATCTTGTGGTCGGCAGTGTCGTCGGCCTTCACCGGCAGGAAAGTCCCCGCCCCGACATGAAGCGTCAGCGTCTCGCGGGCAATACCGGCTTCGTCGAGCCGGTCGACGAGTTCAGGCGTAAAGTGCAGCGCCGCAGTGGGAGCGGCAACCGCGCCCTTCTCGCGCGCGAACATGGTCTGGTAGTCCGAGCGGTCGGCCTCGTCGGTCTCGCGCTTGCCGGCGATGTAGGGCGGCAGCGGCATGCGCCCTGCCCGCTCGAGCAGCACTTCGACCGGCTCGTCGCCCTCAAAGGCTAGCGTCCAGCTGCCGTCGTCGTGCCGTGCCTCGGCAATCGCCGTCACTTCGGCCGGGAATTCGATCCGGTCGCCCACTTTGAGCCGCTTGGCATTGCGCACGAAGGCCTGCCAGCGGCGCAGGTCGATGCGCTTGTGCAAGGTCGCACCGATCCGGGCCTCTCCGCGGCGACCTTCCAGCTGGGCCGGGATCACGCGGGTATCGTTGAAGACCAGCACGTCGCCCTTGCGCAGCCTCTGCGGCAGGTCGCGTACATGGCGGTCGGAGAACGGTGCATCGCCCTCCACCACCAGCATGCGCGCGGCATCGCGCGGCTTGGCCGGACGAAGCGCTATGCGTTCGGTGGGAAGGTCGAAATCGAAGAGGTCAACGCGCATGGCCGCGCGCTAGAGCAGCGCGCGGACTTCGACAAGATCGGGCGTTGCAATAGGGCCCTTTGCGCAGCTCAGTCGGATGTCGAATTGCTGAGCTGGTCCGCGGTAATCGGGGCCGCCGTGGCCGAAGCTGCGACAGTACCCGGTGCAGGCGGCGCCTTGTGATCGGAGGCGAGCGACGCCTGAACGATGCGCGTCGGGTTCTGCGGCGGTTCGCCGCGCTGGATCGCATCGACATACTGCATGCCCGAAATCACGCGGCCGAACACGGTATACTTGTGGTCGAGCGAGAAGCGCGGATAGAACACGATGAAGAACTGGCTGTTCGCGCTGTTCGGATCGTTGGTGCGCGCCATCGAGACGGTCCCGCGCAAGTGCGGCAGCGAATTGAACTCGGCCTGCAGGTCAGGCAGTTGCGAGCCGCCCTGACCGGTTCCCGTCGGGTCGCCGGTCTGCGCCATAAAGCCGTCGATCACGCGGTGGAAGATGACACCGTTGTAGAAGCCTTGCTCGGCAAGCGACTTGATCCGCTCCACGTGGTGGGGCGCCCATTCCGGCATCAGGCGGATCGCCACGCGGCCGCCGTCCGAAAGATCGAGCAACAGGATGTTCTGCGGATCGTGCGACATGTCCGTGTCGACGACCGACGAAAGCGCCGGCGCAGCCGGAGCGGGTACATCCTTTTTCTTCGCCAGGGCCGGTGCAGCCACCAGCGCAAGCCCGATCATCGTCGCGGTGAGAGGAAGGCGAAATTTCATCGATTACTCACAAGCTGAAGCCAGTCATCGTGGGGGCGATAGAGCGCCGGCGATGACGTGACAATGAACGAAACGGACCGATCTGTTCAGTAGTCGCCCTTGAGACCCGTCGCGGCAATGCGATCGACGACGTCGTCGCGCACTGCGGGGCTGACGAACTTGGTGATATCGCCGCCGAACATCGCGATTTCCTTCACGAGCTTGGACGCGATCGGCTGCAGGCTGACATCGGCCATGAGGAAGACGGTCTCGATGTTCGAGTTAAGCTGCTGGTTCATGCCAGCCATCTGGTACTCGTACTCGAAGTCAGCCACGGCGCGCAGGCCGCGCACGATCACCGTTGCGCCCTGCTTTTCGGCGAATTTCATCAGCAGTGCGTTGAAACCCACCACCGAGACGTTCTCGATGCCCAGGCTCGCCACTTCACGCTCCACCATCGCTATACGCTCGTCTGGCGTGAAAAGCGGGTTCTTCGACATGTTGGTGGTGACGCCGATGATCAACCGATCGACCAGCTTGGCCCCGCGCCGGATGATGTCGGCATGACCGCGCGTGATCGGATCGAAAGTACCGGGATAAACGCCGACACGTTCGCCAGCAGACTTCAAGGCCGTCATCAATGATCCCTCTCGATGATGTAGCGCGCCACGGCACGCAGCAGGTCCGCTTCCTTGCCGTAGTGCGCAAGGTACGAGATCGCCTGGTCAACCAGCAGCCGCGCCTGCTCACGCGCGCGTTCGGGCCCGAGCAGCGAAACGAAGGTTTCCTTGCCCGCGCCGGCATCCTTGCCCACGGCCTTGCCCGCCGTGGCGGCATCGCCTTCATAGTCGATCAGGTCGTCGGCGATCTGGAATGCGAGACCGATGTCGCGCGCATAGCCGCGAAGGTGTGTACGCCCTTCCGGCGAAACCCGGCCCAGGATGGCGCCCATCTCGACCGCCGCGCCAAGCAGCGCCCCGGTCTTGAGCTGCTGCAGGCGCGTGACGGTCTGCAGGTCGAACTCGCTCGTCTCGGCGACGAGGTCCATCATCTGGCCGCCGGCCATACCTTGAGCGCCGCTCGCGTGGCCAAGCGCCTGGACCAGTTCGATCCGGGTGAACGGATCGGCACAGGTCGCCGGATCGGCAAGCACCTCGAAAGCGAAAACGTGCAGCGAATCCCCGGCCAGAACCGCCGTCGCCTCGTCGAAAGCGATGTGAACGGTCGGCTTGCCGTGACGCAGGGCGTCATCGTCCATGCACGGCAGATCGTCATGGATAAGGGAATAGACGTGGATCGCCTCGATCGCGACGGCGGCCCGCACTGCGGCCCCGCGGTCGACTCCGTACAATTCGGCGACCGAAGTCAGCAACAGCGGACGCAGCCGCTTGCCGCCGCCGATCGCGGCATAACGCATGGCTTCCACCAGTCGCGCGCGCGCATCTTCGGGTACCGGCAGGAGTGCATCGAATGCGCCGTCGATCTCGGACGCGATGCGCACAAGACCCTCTGCGAGCAGCGAGTCGGCTACGCCCTGGGCCACGACTCAGCGATCCGCAGTATCGAAAGGCTGGGTGCCGGACGGCACTCCATCGGGTCCGGCGACGATCTTCTCGATCCGCGCCTGGGCCGCATCGAGGCGCTTCTGGCAATGCTTGCGCAGTTCTTCACCACGTTCGTAAAGCGTGATCGAATCCTCAAGCGGCACATCGCCGCTTTCCAGCTTGCGCACCACGTCTTCCAGCGCGCGCAGCGCATCCTCAAAGCTCAAGGCGTCGATGTTCGGGGTCTCTCCGTTCATGCCGCAGCAATGGCCGTCTCGTGTCGGACGGTCAAGGTGGGAACCGGAGAAACGCGTTTTGCCATGTTCTTGAGGCCCGGAACGCCGCTTCAGGGCACGATGCGGACCATTCAGCGCGTGAAGCGGACTAGCGCGCGCGCGTTGACATGGCTAAGGCGCGTCGCATGAGCGGAATCACCCCTGAAGTCGTCGAGGCCCACGGCCTCAGCCCCGAGGAATACGAGCGCGTCCTTCATGCGCTCGGCCGAGAGCCGAACCTTGTGGAACTCGGCATCTTTTCGGTCATGTGGTCGGAGCATTGCTCGTACAAGTCGAGTCGCTTCCACCTCAAGAAGTTGCCGACCGAGGCGCCCTGGGTCATCCAAGGCCCCGGCGAGAACGCCGGCGTCATTGACATCGGCGACGGCCAGGCGGCCATCTTCAAGATGGAGAGCCACAACCACCCCAGCTACATCGAGCCCTACCAGGGCGCGGCGACGGGCGTCGGCGGCATCCTGCGCGACGTGTTCACGATGGGCGCGCGCCCGGTCGCGAACATGAACGCGCTGCGTTTCGGCCGCCCCGAGCACCCGAAGATGAAGCATCTCGTCCAGGGCGTGGTCGCGGGAATCGGCGGCTACGGCAACTGCGTGGGCGTCCCCACCGTCGGCGGCGAGACAAACTTCCACAAGGCGTACGACGGCAACATCCTCGTCAACGCGATGACCGTGGGCGTGGCCGAAACCGACAAGATCTTCTACTGCGCCGCCACCGGCCTCGGCAACCCGATCGTCTACGTCGGCTCGAAGACCGGCCGTGATGGCATCCACGGCGCCACCATGGCCTCGGCCGACTTCGACGAGAATTCGGACGAGAAGCGCCCGACCGTGCAGGTCGGCGACCCCTTCACCGAAAAGCTGCTGATCGAGGCCTGCCTCGAGCTGATGGCCACCGACGCGATCGTCGCGATCCAGGACATGGGCGCGGCCGGCCTCACCTCCTCCTCGGTCGAGATGGCCAGCAAGGGCGGCGCCGGCATCCGGCTCGACATGAACAAGGTGCCGTGCCGCGAAGAGGCGATGACGCCTTACGAGATGATGCTTTCGGAGAGCCAGGAGCGCATGCTCATGGTCCTCAAGCCGGGCAAGGAAGCCATGGCCGAAGCGATCTTCAAGAAGTGGGAACTCGACTTCGCGGTGATCGGCGAAGTGACCGACACCGGTCACATGGTCCTCGAATTCGACGGCGAAGTGGTCTGCGACATTCCGCTCGGCCCGCTCGCCGACGATGCGCCGGAATACGAGCGTCCTTACGTCAGCCCCGAAGAATACAAGGCTTGGGCCCAGGTGCCTGCGCTGGTTGACGTGCCGGAAACCACCGATCCGGGAGCCGACCTGCTGAGGCTCATGGGCGGCGCGGACCTCGCCTCGCGCAAGTGGATCTGGGAACAGTACGACAGCCAGGTCGGCGCCGACACCATGCAGAAGTCCGGCGGCGACGCCGCGGTCGTGCGTGTCCACGGCACGCAGAAGGCACTGGCGATCAGCACCGACTGCAGCCCGCGCTACTGCTATGCCGACCCCTATGAGGGCGGCAAGCAGGCTGTCGCCGAGACTTACCGCAACATCTGCGCGGTCGGCGGTCTGCCGCTGGCGATCACCAACTGCCTCAACTTCGCGAACCCGCAGCGTCCGCAGATCATGGCGCAGATCGTTGGCTGCCTTAACGGCATGGGCGATGCCTGCCGCGCGCTCGACTATCCGATCGTGTCCGGCAACGTCTCGCTCTACAACGAATCGAAGGCCACCGGCGGCGGATCGGCCATCCTGCCGACCCCGGCGATCGGCGGCGTCGGCCTGCTCGTCGACCACGACAAGATGGCCACGATCGCCTTCAAGAACGAAGGCGACGCCATCTTCGTGCTGGGCGGTTCGGGCACGCACCTCGGCCAGTCGCTGTGGCTGCGCGAGATTGCCGGCCAGGAAGCGGGCGAAGCGCCGAAGGTCGACCTCGAAGCCGAACGCGCCAACGGCGCAACCGTGCGTGAGTGGATCGGTCAGGACAAGGTTACCGCCGTCCACGACGTCAGCGACGGCGGCCTGCTCGTCGCGCTGGCCGAAATGGCCCTTGCGAGCGGCAAGGGCTGCACGCTCGACACCGACCTCACCACCGCCGAAGCCTTCGGTGAAGACCAGGGCCGTTACGTCGTGACCGCCCCGGCCGGAACCGATCTGCCCGGCGCGGTCAAGATCGGCACCGTCGGCGGAAGCAAGGTCGCCGGCGTCGAAATCGCCGATCTTCGCGAAGCCAACGAGGCATTCTTCCGGGACTGGATGGAGGCGTAAAACGCTCCGCCAGCCTGCGGTTGGCTTCGCTCCCCCGATCATCGCGATGGGGAGGATTTCATTCTGGAAACTCCTCCCTGTCTTGCATGGCAAAATGGGAAGGTGGCGGTCGCGAAATCGACTGACGCAGGGGCAATCTCAGCGCTTCGAGCAAGCGCCTGGGATTGCTTACCCGAATCCCTCTTCGGCGCTACCGCTGGATCAGCAACGACCTCCCCTCATCCTCCCCGCCACTACGCAACATCGAGGATGAGGGCCAGGTCAGGTCATCGCATCAATCGCGAACCCAGTCCTTCTCGGGAATGCCGAGCAGGCGCAAAACCGAAGTCAGGTCACCGCGGTTGATCCAGCCATTGGCGGCAGCGCGCGCCTTGGGCTTGGCGTGATAGGCGATGCCGTACGTGGCCGCTTCAAGCATCGGAATATCGTTGGCGCCATCGCCGGTGGCGAGACTGGTCGCGCCTTCCGCCAGTTCGGCCATGATCGATTGCAGCGTGCCCTTCTTGACCGAGCTGTCGACGATGCCGCCGACAAGGCCACCGGTCAGCTTGCGATCCGCGACCTCCAGGCGATTGCCCACGACCTCTTCGAAGCCCAGCCACTCGGCGACCGGATCGGCAAAGTGGTGGAAGCCACCCGTCACCAGAACGGTACGGCAACCCAACTTCTTGAGCGTCTGCACCAGGACCTTCGATCCCGGCATGGGCTGGATGCGACCGGCAAGGCACTGGTCGATCGCTTCGATCGACAGACCCTCGAGCAGTCCAACGCGTTCACGCAGGGCCTGTTCGAAGTCCAGCTCGCCCTGCATGGCGCGCTCGGTAATGTCGGCAATGCGGTCCTTGAGGCCAGCGAAGTCGGCCAGTTCGTCAATGCATTCCTGCCCGATCATGGTCGAATCCATGTCGGAAATGAACAGCGCGGGCACTTGCGGCTCGCTCTCGCAAACGAGGCCGTCGGTCTCCTCGAAATGGGCATCGAGCGAGGCGCGCATGGCCGAAGCATCGCTGTCGGGCGACTCGATCTGCATCGTCTGTCCGCAGAAATCGAGCATGGAAGCCTCGGCGAGGCGCACACCCCGTTTTTCCATATCGGCCCGGGCCGCGTCGATTCTTGCGGAGAGATGATCCGGTTCTGCTATCAGCCGGGCAATGAGCACTGCGAATATCCTTGATGCATCGTTGAATATTGCAACCGGAGACCGGCCACCGCTGGCGCTCATCGCAGGGCCGACCGCCAGCGGCAAGAGCGATTGTGCGGTCATGCTGGCACAGGAACTCGAGAGGCACGGCCGTCGCTGCGTCGTCGTCAATGCCGACAGCTCGCAGGTCTACGCCGACCTGCAGGTTCTCAGCGCACGGCCGACGCCTGAGGAAATGGGGGGAATCGAGCACCGCCTGTTCGGAGACTGGGACGGGGCGCAAAGCTGCTCGGCAGCAGACTGGGCCGATGCCGCGCGCCGCACGATCAGCCAGATCCACGCCGACGGCGCCCTGCCCATCCTCGTTGGCGGTACCGGCCTATATATAAGGACACTGCTGGAAGGCATCGCGCCGGTACCTGCTATCGAGCCCGGAATTCGCGAGGCGGTTCGCGCGCTGCCCGTCGAAGATGCCTATGCCGCGCTCCGGCAGGAGGACCCGGAACGCGCCGCCCGCCTCGCCCCCGCCGACGCCGCCCGCATCGCCCGCGCACTCGAAGTCGTCAGGTCGAGCGGGAAGACGCTGGCACAATGGCAAACCGAAACCACAGGCGGCATCGCCGATACCGTCACCGTGTTTCCCGCAATTCTCCTGCCCGAACGGCAGGCGCTCTACCGGCGCTGCGATCTGCGCTTCGAGCGAATGATCGAGCGCGGCGCACTTGCCGAAGTCGAGGCGCTCCTTGCCCGCGATCTCGATCCCACCCTGCCTGTCATGCGCGCCATCGGCGTGCCTGAGCTTGCCGGAGTCGTGCGCGGCGAATGGACGCTCGGGGAAGCCACAGCCCGCGGCAGCCAGGCAACCCGCAATTACGCCAAACGACAGTTCACATGGCTGCGGCACCAACCCCCGGAAGATTGGCCAAGATTGCCGTTTGAAAATTTTGATTCCAATGCAATGCGTGAAATTTTATTTCGAATTTTTCATTTGACGTAACATTTACGGTCCCGTAGAGGCCACCAGCACCTGCTGATGGAAGTTATGCAGGGAGGAGAGGATGACCCGGCGCGACGATTGTCGTGTCGGGTCGGTTTCATTAGAGAGCGCGTGGCCTGCGGAAATGCTTGTTTCCGGGGCCGATCCTCCTATGGAAGCGGGCTTTCTGAAGCGGCCTTTCGGGGGCCGTGCACCGGAATACGAAGAGGAATGTGTTGTGAGTGAAGAGCGCAGCGGCGCGAACATCCTGGTTGAAAGCCTGGTCCGTCAGGGAGTCGAGTTCGTATTCGGCTATCCCGGTGGTGCCGTGCTTCCGATCTACGATGCTCTCTTCGGCGACGAACGGCTTCGCCACATCCTCGTGCGCCATGAAGCCGGCGCGGCCCATGCGGCCGAAGGCTACGCCCGTTCGACCGGCAAGCCCGGTGTCGTCCTGGTCACTTCGGGCCCGGGCGCGACCAATGCCGTCACCGGCATCGCCGATGCCTTCCTCGATTCGATTCCGCTCGTCGTCATCACCGGCCAGGTTCCGACCGCGCTGATCGGCTCGGACGCGTTCCAGGAAGCCGATACCGTTGGCATCTCGCGCCACTGCACCAAGCACAACTACCTCGTGAAGGACCCGGCCGACCTTGCCGCGACCATAGACGAGGCGTTCCAGATCGCGACGACCGGCCGCCCCGGCCCGGTCCTGATCGACATCCCCAAGGACGTTCAGATCGCCACCGCGCCCTGGACTGACGCTCCGGCGCAGCGCCGCAACCGTTACTCGCCCCCGACGCTGGGCGGGGCGGACGAGATCGCGCAGGCCATCGACATGATCGCCTCGGCCAAGGCTCCGGTCCTCTATACCGGCGGCGGCATCATCAATTCGGGTCTGCGCGCCACGCAGCTCCTGCGCGAACTGCAGGAAAAGACCGGCGCGCCGGTCACCTCGACCCTGATGGGTCTTGGTGCCTTCCCGGCCGACCACGCCGACTGGCTGGGCATGCTGGGTATGCACGGCACCTACGAAGCGAACCTGGCGATGAACCAGGCGGACCTGATCGTCTGCCTCGGCGCGCGCTTCGACGACCGCGTCACCGGTCGCCTCGACGCCTTCGCGCCGAACTCGAAGAAGATCCACGTCGACATCGACCGTTCGTCGATCAACAAGACGGTGCAGGTCGACCTGCCGATCGTCGGCGACTGTGCTTCGGTGATCGAGCAGATCCTCGAAGGCTGGGGCAGCCGCAAGCCGCAGGACCTGTCCGCGTGGAAGGCCCGCATCGACGGCTGGCGCGAGAAGAAGAGCCTGTCGTTCCCGCTCAGCAAGGAGGCGATCATGCCCCAGCTGGCGATACAGCGGCTGTTCGAGCTGACCAGGGACAAGGACCCGGTGATTTCCACCGAAGTGGGCCAGCACCAGATGTGGGCGGCGCAACACTTCCACTTCTTCGGTCCGAACAAGTGGCTGACCTCGGGCGGTCTGGGCACCATGGGTTACGGCCTGCCCGCCGCGATCGGCGCGCAGTGCGGCAACCCGGACAGCCTCGTCATCGACATCGCCGGCGACGCCTCGATTCAGATGAACATCCAGGAGATGGGCACCGCCACGCAGTATCGCCTGCCGGTCAAGGTCTTCATCCTCAACAACGAGTGGATGGGCATGGTCCGTCAGTGGCAGGAACTCACTTACGAGAGCCGCTATTCGAACTCCTATTCGGACAGCCTGCCCGACTTTGTGAAGCTCGCCGAAGCCTATGGCTGGAAGGGCATCCGCATCGAGAACGAAAGCCAGCTCGACGCCGGTATCAAGGCCATGATCGAGCATGACGGCCCGGTGATCGTCGATTGCCTGGTCGCCAAGGAATCGAACTGCTTCCCGATGATTCCCTCGGGCGCCTCGCACACCGAGATGATCCTCTACGGAGACACCGTGGCCGGCACCATGGACGACGAAGCCAAGGCACTCGTCTGAGCCGGTCCCGAAGGAAAACATGATGATGCATATCAAGCACGAGGCCGAGGAACGGCACGTCCTGACCGTCACGGTCGACAACGAGGCCGGTATCCTCGCCAAGATCGCGGGCCTGTTTACCGCGCGCGGCTACAACATCGACAGCCTGACCGTGGCCGACATCACCGAGAACCATTCGGTGAGCCGGATCACGATCGTCACGCACGGCCCGCCGAGCCAGATCGACCAGATCCACGCCCAGCTCGAGCGTCTGGTTCCGGTCCACAAGGTCGTCGACCTGACCGAAGTCGGCCCTTACGTGCAGCGCGAACTGGCGCTGGTAAAGGTGGCCGGCGTTGGCGAGAAGCGCGTCGAGGCGCTGCGCATCGCCGACGTGTTCCGGGCCAAGCCGGTCGACACGACCACCGGCAGCTTCATCTTCGAACTGACCGGTGCGCCGGACAAGATCGACACTTTCGTCACGCTGATGCGCGAACTCGGCCTCGTCGAGGTCGGACGAACGGGTATCGTGGCGATGATCCGCGGGGCGGAAGAAGCCTGATTTTTTTGAGTTTGCGTCGTCCCGAACCGAATTTCGGGATCTCCGTCCCGAGCGGCGGCGCATGATCGACAGCGATCCCGGCCAGTGTCGGGATGACGGAAGGAAAGACCAATGAAAGTCTATTACGACGCCGATTGCGACATCAACCTGATCACCGGCAAGAAGATCGCCATTCTCGGCTACGGCAGCCAGGGCCATGCCCACGCGCAGAACCTGCGCGACAGCGGCGTGAAGGACGTGGCCATCGCGCTGCGCGAAGGTTCGGCAACTGCCAAGAAGGCCGAAGCCGCCGGCTTCAAGGTCCTGACGAACAAGGAAGCAGCCGCATGGGCCGACGTGCTCATGATCCTGGCGCCCGACGAGCACCAGGCCGCGATCTACGCCGCCGACATCCATGAGAACCTGAAGCCCGGCGCGGCGCTTGCCTTCGCCCACGGCCTCAATGTCCACTTCGGCCTGATCGAACCCCGCGCCGACATCGATGTGTTCCTGATCGCGCCGAAGGGCCCGGGCCACACCGTGCGTTCGGAATACCAGCGCGGTGGCGGCGTGCCCTGCCTCATCGCGATCCATCAGGACGTGACCGGCAATGCGCAGGATATCGCCCTCGCCTACGCTTCGGGCGTCGGTGGCGGCCGCTCGGGCATCATCGAAACCAACTTCCGTGAAGAGTGCGAAACCGACCTGTTCGGTGAGCAGGCCGTTCTGTGCGGCGGTGCGACCGCGCTCGTCCAGGCTGGTTTCGAAACCCTCGTCGAAGCCGGCTACGCTCCCGAGATGGCCTACTTCGAATGCCTTCACGAGCTGAAGCTGATCGTCGACCTGATGTATGAAGGCGGCATTGCCAACATGCGCTACTCGATCTCGAACACCGCCGAATACGGCGACATCAAGACCGGTCCGCGCATCATCACCGAAGAGACCAAGAAGGAAATGAAGCGCGTTCTGGAAGACATCCAGTCGGGCCGATTCGTCAAGGACTTCGTGATGGACAACCGCGCCGGCCAGCCCGAGCTGAAGGCTTCGCGCAAGGCTGCCCTGCGTCACCCGATCGAGGAAACCGGCGCCAAGCTGCGCGCCATGATGCCCTGGATCGGTGCCAACGCACTGGTCGACAAGACCAAGAACTAATTCAAAACAGACGGAAAAGACGAACGGCTTGCGTCGTTCGTCTTTTCGGAACAAACTCCCGGCCGGGCCGTTCGCAACAGAACGTAACGACCGGGAGGACTTCCTGATGAACCGACTGCTCGGCGCTGTCTGCGCGCTTCCGCCCGCAATTGCCTTTGCAGCTGCTTTCGCGCTTTCCACGCCGCTCCCTGCGCAGGAAGCGGAAGCCGACCCCGCACCTGCTGCGCCACCCTCCGCTTTCGGCAAACCCGATCCATCGTTGGTCAGCGGTGGGCACTACGAGGCCGATCCGCACCACACGCTCGTCGAATGGAGCGTCGATCACCTCGGCTTCACGCCCTATTTCGGGATCTTCGGCGACGTCGCCGGAACGCTGGACATCGATCCCAAACGCCCCGAACAGGCGCGCGTCGCCATGAGCATTCCCGTGGCAAGCGTCACCGTTGCCAGCGCCGGGTTGAAGAGCCACCTGCTCAAGGCCCCCGCCAGCGAAGGCGGGAAGCCCGACTTCTTCGGCCCCAAGCCGGAAGACGCGCGCTTCGTCTCCACCTTGGTCAGGATCACCGGAGACCAGCAGGCAGAGATGACCGGCAATCTAACTCTGAACGGGATCACCAAGCCCGTCACCCTGCAGGTGCTCTTCCACGGCGCCGGGACGATGCCGCCACAGATGGGCGGCGGCGAGGGTCTTGGCTTCGATGCGACGGGTACGCTCAAGCGCAGCGACTTCGGGCTCGATTTCGGAATTCCGATGGTTTCCGACGAGGTCGAACTCAAGATCGCTGCCGCCTTCATGAAAGCTGCCGCGGACAAACCGGGGTCCTGAACGCGGCCTGATACTCCAGGTCACTATCTGTACAGGTGCATTGCTCCAGCGCACGAATTCATTCAGGACAACCTCTTGAAATCGAGTACGAAAATATGACCGCACCGCGTTCGCTGATGCTTGCTGGCGTACTGGGCGCCAGTGTCCTGGCATTGAGCGCCTGTACCGGGGACCAGACTGCGCCCGAAACCGCACCGCCGCCGCCGATCGCCGAAAGTTGCGGCGCCGAACAGCTCGGCGCCTATGTCGGGCAGCCAGCCAATGAGGAAGTGCTGGGCCTGATCCGGCAATGGCGCGGCGACAACCCGATCCGTGTACTCAAGCCCGGCTCGGCCATGACCATGGATTACCGCCCGAACCGCCTCAACGTGTTCCTCGACGACAAGGGCATGATCGAAAAGTTCGGGTGCAACTGACACCCTGATCCCACGCCCGCGCGCGCTTATCGGCGACATCCCCAGACGCTGCGCAGCGCGCGGGCCTGACCGCGTTTCCCCCTTTACATCTCCTCCGGCTGTCCCCATAGGCACTGTCATGACTCTCCGGCTTGGCCTTCTTCTGCGACTTACCCGCCCTTGGGCGTGAGGTGACGCGTCGTCCGGTCGGCGCGCTCGGCGCTCAAGGGACCTGATAAGACGACACGCAAAGCGCAGACTTTCCCGAGCGAGACACTACCCATGACTATGCTGAAAGACCCTTCGGTCAAATATCGCCCTTTCCCGCAGATCCAGCTGCAGGATCGCCAGTGGCCCTCGCAGGTCATCACCAAGGCACCGCGCTGGCTCTCCACCGATCTGCGTGACGGCAACCAGGCGCTCATCGACCCGATGAGCTCGGAAAAGAAGACCCGCTTCTTCGACCTGCTGGTCAAGGTGGGCCTGAAGGAGATCGAAGTCGGCTTCCCCAGCTCGGGCGCGACCGACTACGACTTCATCCGCGGTCTGGTCGACACCGGACGTATCCCCGAGGACGTACTGGTGCAGGTGCTGACCCAGTCGCGGCAGGACCTGATCGAAAAGTCGTTCGAAAGCCTGGCCGGCGTTCATGCCGCCATCGTCCACCTCTACAACGCAGTCTCGCCGCTGTGGCGTCAGGTCGTTTTCGGGATGGACCAGTCCGAAGTGCGCCAGATCGCGGTCAACGGCGCCAAGGTCATGCGTGACCAGGCGGCGAAGTACCCACAGACCAAGTGGCACTTCGAGTACTCGCCCGAGACGTTCTCGACCGCGGAACTCGATTTCTCGATCGAGTGCTGCGAAGCGGTGATGGAAGTGCTCCAGCCCACGCCTGAGCATCCGATCATCCTCAACCTGCCGGCGACGGTCGAGGCGGCAACGCCGAACATCTACGCCGACCAGATCGAATACTTCTGCCGCAACCTGCCCAACCGCGAGAGCGCGGTAATCAGCCTGCACACGCACAACGACCGCGGCACCGGCGTGGCTGCTGCCGAGCTGGGGCTGATGGCCGGCGCCGACCGCGTCGAGGGCTGCCTGTTCGGCAATGGCGAGCGCACCGGCAACTGCTGCCTGGTGACAGTCGCTCTCAACATGTACACGCAAGGTGTTGATCCGGAGCTGGATTTCTCGGACATCGACGAAGTCATCCAGACCGTCGAGTACTGCAACCAGCTCAAGGTCCCCGAACGCCATCCCTATGGCGGCGAACTGGTCTTCACCGCCTTCTCCGGCTCGCACCAGGATGCGATCAAGAAGGGCTTTGCCGCGCGCGAGAAGCGCAACGACGAGACCTGGGCCGTTCCCTACCTGCCGATCGATCCGGCGGATCTGGGCCGCAACTACGAGGCGGTCATCCGCGTCAACTCGCAGTCGGGCAAGGGCGGCTTTGCCTGGGTGATCGAGCAGGATCAGGGTCTCAAGCTGCCCAAGCGCATGCAGGCGCACTTCTCCAAGCACGTGCAGGACCTGGCAGACGAACTGGGCCGCGAACTGCAGGCCGGCGATATCTGGGACGTGTTCCGCAAGGTCTATCGCATCGATGAACCGCAGCACTTCCAGCTCATCGACTGGGACGAGAAGCGCGCATCCGACGGGACCCGCGTCTTTGCCGGCAAGATCGGCGTCGACGGCAAGGAACAGACCGTATCGGGTCGTGGCAACGGCCTGATCTCTTCGGTCACGGCGACCCTGGCCGAAAGCTTTGGCGTCACCCTCGAAGTGCGCGACTACGCCGAACACTCGATGGGCTCCAGTTCGGACGCGCGCGCGGCAGCCTACGTCGAGTGCGTGACGAGCGATGGCCGCACGATCTGGGGCGTGGGCATCGATGAGGACGTCGCGACCGCCAGCGTTAGGGCCGTGCTCAGCGCGGCCAATGCTGCCAGCAACGCCGCCTGATCCGACCGATCAAGACAAGGGGCTTGCCGGATGGCAGGCCCCTTTCGCTTTTGACGCCCCCGGCTTTCCCTTGCCGGATCGGTTTATGCAGCCTCTCGACAGCGCTGCCGGACCGCATTAGCCTGCCGTTTAATTGATCGATTAAACGGAACTGAAATGGCCCTGCCCGCACTCTTCGACAATCTGCGCCTCCCGGTCATCGGCTCGCCGATGTTCATCGTTTCCAATCCGGACCTCGTCATGGCTCAAGTGCGCTCGGGAATTGTCGGCAGCTTTCCCGCCCTCAATGCGCGCCCCGCCAGCCAACTCGACGAATGGCTGCACCGGATCAACGAGGAAACCGCCGATTGCGGCGTGCCCTTCGCCGTCAATCTCATCGTTCACCGCTCCAACAACCGGTTGGAAGAGGATCTGGCGATGTGTGCGAAGTGGAAAGTGCCGCTTGTCATCACCTCGCTGGGCGCACGCGAAGACATCAATGCCGCGGTTCACGGCTGGGGCGGGCTCGTCCTACATGACGTCATCGACAACCGTTTTGCACGCAAGGCGATGGAAAAGGGCGCGGACGGCCTGATCGCAGTGGCTGCGGGAGCCGGCGGTCATGCGGGCACGCAATCGCCCTTCGCGCTGGTACAGGAAATCCGCGAGTGGTTCGACGGCCCGCTCGCCCTCTCGGGCGCCATCGCTTGCGGTCGCTCGATTCTCGCAGCCCAGGCTTTGGGCGCCGACTTCGCCTATATCGGCTCGCCCTGGATCGCGACGCCGGAGGCGAATGCCGTCGAAGGGTACAAGCAGTCGATCGTCGACAGCCACGCCGCCGACATCGTAAATTCCAGCCTCTTCACCGGTGTCCACGGCAATTACCTGCGCCCCTCGATCGAGGCAGCGGGCATGGACCCCGACAATCTGCCAGAGGGCGACAAGAGCCAGATGGATTTCGGTTCGGGCGGCAAGATGGAAGCCAAGGCCTGGAAGGACATCTGGGGCGCAGGGCAAGGCATCGGCGCGATCAAGGCAATCGAACCGGTTGCCGACCGCGTCGCCAAGCTCCATGCCGAGTACGAGGCTGCCAAGGCAGACCTGCGGGCCCGCACCGGAGGAACTTGACCGGCAAAGCCTAGCGCTTGCGCCAGACCCAGACCCGATCCTCATATTGCGAGGGCTCGGCCAGCAATCCGGTGCCGGCAATGGTAAACTCCCGCGGGGCCAGCAGGCGCCCCTGGCGAACCAGTTGATCGACCACGCCAACGGCGAGCCGTATCGCCGTCGCCTCGACCTCGCCCTCCGCACCGACAAGGTACATTTCCTGTCCGGTGAAGTGAACCAGCCCTTCGCTGGCGATGCTGCCGTCCGACTTGACCGTCAGGGAGGTCAGGCACTGCGCCGGAAAAGGTCCCCCGGCCAGCCAGTTGAGTGCCGCGCGTGAGAACTCCTGCGGTTGTGCGACGGTCCCCGCCATGTCCCAGGCGATCGCTGCGACGGGCAAGTGAAGCGCCAGGTTGGCGACGAGCCCCGCGAGCGCCCTGACGACCGGGAGCAAGGTCACGCCAGCGGCAACATGCTCGCCGGGCTCGATCCGGATGACCTGTCCGTCCGGCGCTGGACCATCCGCGAAGCGCAGGTCGAATGCCAGACCGCCAGCAAGCGCCTCGATCCCATTTCCGGTGAGATGGGATCGATTGGCGACAACGGAACCGATCCCCAGCATCGCCGGTGAATCGAATAGGGACGCAAGAGCGCAGGCTGTTGGCCGCGCACCTTCCGCGAAGACGAGCGTAGCACCGGGATTGGAATTTTCGACAGGGCTGTCCGGGGGCGACATGGAACTTACTTTCAGAGACTTAGGCGTTAAATCGGGATTCTTCCGCTTGTTCCCGAAACCGTCGAGCCGGTTGCCGAAACTTAATCCCGATGGCCGCCGTCTCAGAAGATGCCGAGCGAAAGCCCCTCGCCCATCGCCGCGCCGAGATCGCGGCATTCCTGCAGACGCTCGCGAGGGACAGTCTTTTCGGCAAGAATTTCCTCGGGCGTCTGCGCCTGCAGATTGACGATCATCGGGTCAGCCACCCGCTTGAGACGCCAGCCCGTGGCAATGCGATCGATCTGGGCCTGCGCGCCCGATCCATCCGATCCCGCGGCGATGACCGTGGCATAGGCCCTGCCCTCGATCCGACCGAGCACCGGGTAATAGCAGCGGTCGAACATCTCCTTCATCATGCCCGACACCGTCGCGAGGTTTTCGGGGCAGACGAAGACGTAGCCCCCCGCAGCCAGCAAATCCTCCGGCACGACATCGGCGGCCGCAATCAGGCGAGCGCGGCTTCCAGCTCCCTCTGCCACTTGCGCCGCCATCGCCCGCGAGGCGCCGGTCCGGGAATGCCAGATCACGACAAGGACAGGCTCGCTCACGGCAAGTCAGGGCCGATGGGCCGCATTGCGGGCGTGGAACGGGGCGCTGCCATCCGTCAAAACTAGTCGCGTTAGTGGCCTGCTGTCACGCCTTGTGCTGTTGAAAGGGCATGAACCTGTGGGCTCAAGCCTTCCCGCTGGTCACGCGCTCGTATAATCGTAAAGGCATGGCTTCTCGATCTGCTTCGCTCTTCGGCATCGACAAATCCCTCACCGGCAAGGCCTGGCGCTGGCGCGGCGGCAACATGGATCTCTCGGACGGTCCCGGCGGGCTGGAAAACGACATCGTCACCCAGCTCCTGCTTTCGCGCGGCGTTCCGCGTGAGGACCTGGACCGGCATCGCACCCCTTCGCTGCGCGCCTTCCTGCCCGATCCGTCCGAATTCCGTGACATGGACGCGGCCGCCGAACGGCTGGCGCAGGCGATCATGACCGGCGAGGCCGTGACGGTCTACGGGGACTACGACGTCGACGGCGCAACGAGTGCGGCCCTGCTGATCCTGCTCATGCGCTCGCTGGGCCACGATGCCCGCTATTACATTCCCGACCGGCTGCTCGAAGGCTACGGCCCCTCGGGCGAAGCGCTCGTGCGCATTGCCGGGGAAGGCTCCAGTCTGATCGTCACCGTCGACTGCGGTGCGATGGCCCATGAAGCGTTGGAAATGGCACATGGCGCGGGTGTCGACGTGATCGTCGTGGACCATCACAAGTGCTCACCGGAACTGCCGCGCGCCGCCGCTCTGGTCAATCCGAACCGCCTCGACGAGAGCGCCACAGGCGCAGATCACGGCCATCTTGCCGCTGTTGGCGTCGCTTTCCTGCTCGCCGTCGCCACCGTGCGCACCCTGCGTCGTCAGGGCTTCTTCACCGAACGCCGCGAGCCTGACCTGTTCGCCCTTCTCGACCTCGTGGCACTGGGCACCGTGGCCGACGTTGCCGCGCTTCATGGCCTCAACCGTGCGCTCGTCGCCCAGGGGCTCAAGGTCATGGCCCGGCGCGACAACATCGGCATGTCGGCCCTGATCGACGCAAGCCGCCTCAACCGCGCGCCCACCTGCAGCGACCTCGGCTTCGCGCTCGGCCCGCGCATCAATGCCGGGGGCCGCGTGGGCGAATCGACTCTGGGCGTCCGCCTGCTGACCACTACCGATCCGGACGAAGCGCGCGACATCGCCGCCCAGCTCTCGCGCCTCAACGACGAAAGGCGTGCGATCGAGCAGGCGGTTCAGGAAGCGGCCGAAGCGCAGATCGATCGCCAGCACAACCGCGCGGTCCTCGTACTTGCCGGCGCCGGATGGCACCCGGGCGTCATCGGTATCGTGGCCGGACGGATCAAGGAAAAGACCGGCAAGCCCACGCTCGTCATCGCGCTCGACGCGGACGAAGCGGGCAATGGCAAGGGATCGGGACGCTCGATCACCGGGGTCGATCTTGGTGCAGCGATCATTGCCGCACGCGAGACGGGCCTCTTGGTGGCGGGCGGCGGCCATGCCATGGCAGCGGGCCTCACGATCGCGCCCGACAAGCTCGAAGCCCTGTCCGAATGGCTCGATTCGCGTCTTGCCACCGACGTTTCACACGCCAGCGCAAATCAGGCGATGCTGCTCGATCTCGCGCTCGCGCCGGGCGGATTGACGCCTACGCTGGTCGAAACCCTGGAAAGCGCCGGCCCCTACGGCATGGGCTGGCCGGGACCGCGCGTGGCGGTCGGCCCGGTGCGGATCGTCAAGGCCGACGTCGTGGGCGCAGACCACGTCCGGCTGATCGTCGGCGGCACGGATGGCGGCCGTTTCAAGGCCATGGCCTTCCGTTCTGCCGAAACCGAGATGGGCCAGGCCCTGCTCCATGCCTCGCAGGGTCGCCGCCTCTGGCTTGCCGGACGGGCGAAAATCGACGACTGGGGCAGCCGCCCTCAGGCTGAATTGCACATCGACGACGCCGCATTCGCGGACTGAAATCAGCCTGCCTCAATGGCGTGCCACAAAGAGTGCAATTTATCTGCGATCAGGGGGTTGACCCCCCCGCAACCCACCGCTAGAGGGCCGGTCCTGCCTCCGGCGCAGCTCGGAATGGCCCCTTCGTCTAGCGGTCTAGGACGCGGCCCTTTCACGGCTGAAACACGGGTTCGAGTCCC
>NZ_CCBH010000148.1:0-120683 GCF_001368935.1 Novosphingobium sp. KN65.2 | reverse complement strand
GCGCAAGCTGACCGCGCGCGTCGCCCTCGGTCCCTCCACGCGCTTTGCGATCCACGAACCGACCGGCCCGGTCGAGGCGAAGCTGGCGATGGCCGCCGTACCCTCACCCGATGGGCAGCAGATCGCCTTTGCCGCGCTGGGATCGCTGTGGGTGCAGGATCTCGGCAGCGAGGTGGCACGGCGCCTGCCTTTCGATGCCGAATGCTCGGCGCAGATGGCATGGTCGCCCGATGGCAGGACCCTGACTTTCGTCACATGGTCCGAAGCCCAGGGCAGCGCGGTGTGGACCGCACCTGCCGATGGCAGCGGCGCGGCCAGACGGCTGACGCGCTTCCCCGCCTACTACCGCTTCCCGGTCTTCACGCCTGACGGAAGGCACCTGCTCGTCCTGCGCTCCTCGCTGGAAGAGCGGCGGCAGACCAACTTCGAATTCGGCTCCCTGCGCGAGAGCGAACTGGTCGAGCTGGACATCGACGGCAGCGGCCTTCGGATCATCGCACAGGGGACCTTCGGGGCGCGGCCGCACTTCGCGCGGACGGCACCGGGCAGCGTCTTCCTGCTCGATGCAGGCGGGCTTGCCCGGGTCGATATCGGCACCGGGAAAGTATCACCCGTCGCCCATGTCACCGGCCCGGCCTACTACTTCGTCGAAGGCAATGCCGACGTCGACGACATGCGCATCAGCCCCGATGGCAGCCATGTCGCGGCGATGATTACGAACCGCCTGTACGTCCTGCCCACCCCCGCCGATCCGGCAAGGGAAGTGGACCTTACCGCCGCCGACAGCCCCGCGCATGTCCTGCCCGGCATGGGCGTCGACTGGTTCGAATGGAGCGGGGACCGTAGCCTCGACATGGTCAGCGGCACCCTGTTCACCCGCCGCGAGGCAACGGGCGGCAGCGAACTGGCCGCGATGCGCCTTCAAGCCGCATTGCCGCGCGCCGTCCCGCAAGGCTCGATCCTGCTGCGCGGCGCCACCGTCCTCACGATGGCGGACGGCGACAGGGCGATCGAGGATGCCGATGTCCTCGTGAGCGGGGACCGCTTCGTGAAGGTCGGCCCGAGCGGCAGCTTCGGCGTTCCTGCCGGCACCGTCATCCGCGACGTGACGGGCAAGTTCGTCGCCCCCGGGTACATCGACGTCCACGATCACATCGGCTCGATCCGGCGCAACAACCCGGCTCGTGAACTGTGGGGAATGCGCGCAAGGCTGGCCTACGGGGTCACCACCAGCTTCGATCCCTCGACGCTTTCGGTCGACCACCTCGACTACGAAGGCATGGTCGATGCCGGACTGATCCTCGCCCCGCGCATGCGCTCGACCGGCACGGCGGTGTTCTCACGCCAGCGCATCGCCTCACTCGACGATGCCCGCCGCGTCCTCTCGCGCTATTCGCAGGGTTATCGTCTCTCCAATCTCAAGGAATATCGCACCGGGAAGCGCGAAGTGCGCCAGTGGGTGGCCATGGCCGCGCGCGGGCAGCACCTGCTGCCCACCACTGAAGGCGCGCTTTCGCTCAAGTTAGACCTGACGCAGATCCTCGACGGCTATGCAGGCAACGAACACGCCCTGCCCGCCCCGCAACTGGGCGACGACCTGATCCAGGTTCTCGTCGCCCAGCGTACGAGCTACACGACGACCCTCAGCATCACCAACAGCGGCTCTCCGGCGATGGACTGGTTCATCGCCCACGACGACCCGGTCGTCGATGACAAGATCCGGCGCTTCTGGTCACCCTCTGCCATCCGTCAGAAGCTGACCAGCGGGCGCGACTTCCATCCGCTGGAAGAAACGCGCTTTCGCCAGATCGCGCGCGACGCAGCCACGCTGGCCCAAGCAGGCGGACTGGTCGGCATGGGTTCGCACGGCGAGGCCCCCGGCATCGGCTATCACTGGGAAATGGAAGCGCATGCGCTCGGCGGCATGACGCCCGAAGCCGTGCTGCACGCAGCCACCGCGGGCTCTGCCGAGACGATCGGGCGGCTCGCCGATCTCGGGACGATCGAGCCGGGCAAGCTGGCCGACCTGGTGGTGCTCGACGCCGATCCGCGCCGCGACATCCGCAATGCCCGCGCGATCGATGCAGTCATGCGCGGCGGCTTCCTGTTCGATGGAAACACGCTGCGCCCGCTCTGGCCGAATGCCGGGGAGGCGCCCCATGCCTGGTTCGAAGGGATGGACGCCGAACAGTGGCTACCCCTGCCCGAACCCCGGCGCCCCGACGAACCGGAGCACTGAGGCGGCAGCCACCCGTCCTCGACGTGAAGCGAGAAGGCGTCAGATGCTCAGGGTGATGCGCAGGCCCGCCGCCAATGCATCGTCCACCCCGGGCACAGCGCCGGGATCGATGACGTATTGCAGGTCGGGCTGGATGCTGAGCCATGGCGTGAGCGCCTTGGCGACCGTCAGTTCCAAGGCCGTCTCGGCGCGTGTCGACGGGTTGGCCGCGCGGTACTGCGTTGACGTGCGGGCATGGGCCAGGGCCGCTCCCAGTTGCCAGTCGCCGGGCAGGTCCAGCGTCACACCGCCCGAAAGGAAGGTGCCGAAGGGATTGACCGCCCCGCTCGCCACCCCGCCGCGTGCGAAGGCACTGAGCTTGTGGTCGGCATTCTCGGACAGGATCATTTCGCCGCGCAGGTAGGCGCCCCGGCTCTTGCCCGAGCCCGTTCCGTCATGCCGGTCGAAATCTGAAGTGTAGCCCCAGGCCCCCGCCAGAATGCGCAGTGGTCCCTTCGACCAGTCCGCCTCGCCGATCAGCAGCGCGCCGTCGCCATGGCCCAGTTCGATCGCAGTGCGTTTGGGATGGTAGGGATCGCCCGGCACGCCGTCGAGCGCGGCAAAGCGCACGGTCAGCCCTTCGCCCAAATCAGCCTGAAGCCGCAGCGCGAGGCTCGTCAGCGGAAAGATCGAGGGACCGCTTTCGCCCGACTGGCTGATGTCGGTGCCGATACCGTGGGCGCTGCCGATGAACAGGGCACCGGCATCGAGCGCATCGAATTCCGAATTGAGATCGTAAAGCCCGACCTTCACCGAAGCACCCGGCGCAATGTCCTGCTCTATCCAGGCTTCGTAGAGGCGCAGGGCGCGCACTCCGGTCTCGATATTGCTGACGACCTGCGCATCGCCCGTCAGTTCGCTGAGCGAGCGGCCATTGTTGTAAAGAACATAGCCGAAGACCCGAGCGCCTTCCCAGCCTACGGCGGCCTCCAGATCGAGTTCGGCAGTAACGTCCAGATTGTCGAGATACCGCCAGCCGCTGCCGGTCCCGCCCGAATTGTGCCAGACATCGGCAGTGTAAGCAGCGGCGATATCGAGCGGCGCCTCGGTCTGCTTCATTCGCTCGGCTTCACCCTGCCGCCGTTCGGTGGTGGTCTGCACCGGATGACCTGCATCGATCTCCTGCGCCCCGGTCTTTTCGGGCACGGCGAACAGGGCGGCGAACGCTGCGGCGCCAGTCCAGCAGACACGTCTGTCGAGGAATAAAGTTTCAAGCATCCTGCAATGGCTACCTCGCACGCACTGGATCGTGGAACATCCAAGATTTTCGTAATGCGATGGTCCAATCCATCGACCGCCAGCCCGCAGGCCAAGTCGAGGGCTCGCCTTTTCGATGCCGCTGGCCTAAGCGCGCGGCAGGAACCTGCAGGAGGACGCGCAGATGTTCATCGCGATGAATCGCTTCCAGGTGATCCGGGGCGAGGAAGAAGGCTTCGAGACCATGTGGAAGAGCCGCGAGAGCTTTCTCCACGAGGTGTCCGGCTTCGTCGCCTTTTACCTGCTGCGCGGCCCCGAGGCCGAAGACCACACCCTCTACGCCACGCATACGGTATGGCAATCGAAGGCGGCCTTCGAAGGCTGGACGCGCTCCGAGGCGTTCCGCAAGGCTCATGCCGGAGCCGCATCCGCCAAGCCGCGCTACCTCGGCCCGCCGCGCTTCGAAGGGTTCGAGGCGATCCAGACCGTGAATGCCGATGGAGTGGTCAGCTGAACGAGGCCAGCCTATTCCAGCGCATCGGCGGCGGCGACACCATCGACCGCCTTGTCGACGGCTTCTACGACCGCATGGAACGGATCGAGGAGGCGCGCACGATCCGCGCCATGCACCGCGAGGACCTTGAGCCGAGCCGGTCGATCCTCAAGCGCTACCTGACCGAATGGCTCGGAGGCCCCCAGGCCTATTCCAGCGAGCGCGGCCATCCGCGCATGCGCATGCGGCACATGCACGTCCCGATCGACAGCGCCGCGCGCGATGCCTGGCTGCTGTGCATGCGCGGTGCGCTGGACGAGACCGTATCGGGCGAAGCCGAACGCGCGGCGATCTACGAGGCAATGGCCAAGCTGGCCGACTGGATGCGCAATACGGACGATTCGCCGGCTTGACTTCGTTTCGGCCCAAGGCCGGAACTCGCGCAACGATTCCAGAAAATCATCCTTAATGCGCGGATAACGTATCGATTGCGCGCACCTGCGTGCTTTTTGCGCTACAACAACACAGATGCAAGCGCGCACCAGGTGATAAAAATCACTTATTACCGGGCTTTAACAAATAGCGTGTTGCGGTCTACAATGCATCGCACTTATTGGCCACGACGTTCGGCGATGGGGTTTACGCCGCGACTGGTCAAGTTCCGCATCAAGTCGTCGATGCGGGAATACATGACGAATTACTGGGGGGATTTGAGGTGCGCACGTTTCGGTCGATCTTGGCTGTCGCTGCACTTGCCGTCCCGGCAGGTGCCGGTGCGGCTGCGCCCGCCTTGCTTCGCCCTTCGGCGGAAGAAAGCTTCCCGATCGGCAATGCCGGCCCGGCCTGCGAGGTGCAGGGCACTGCAATGGGGGACCAGCGCCGCTCCATATTCGACCGCAGGTGGGTGATCCTGTGCGCCGACGTTTCCCGTGCGGTCGGCACTGCCTACACATTTCGCGACAAGGCCGATGTGCTGCAGCGCGTGGCGGCCGGACGCACCGACATGCTCGATTGCCCCGCAGGCAGCGAGGCGCCGGGCGTGCAGGGACTGACCTGTACCGACAGCAAGTCCGGCCTAGAATGGCGTATCTACGTTCAGGAAACCGAGCGGGGCACGGTCGCTGTAGAAGGGCTGGCGGCCTATGACGACGCACTGCGCCTGACCTTGCGCTCGCTGGTCGCCGACCGCGTCGTCGAGGGACCGATATCGATCGCCAACCTCGGTGCCAGCGACAGCCTGAGCCTTGCCCGCGCCCGCGCCGAGAACAGCGACCCCGGCCTGCTGCTCGGACAGGGCTATCGCGGCAACAGCGCCGGCTCCTATGCCGAAGCGGCCGAATTCTTCGCCGCCGCCCCTGCGATCCTGGCCGACACCACGCAGGTCGGCGTCGTCTCGCACGAGGCGCAGATCCACGAAGCGCTGGTCAACCGCGCCCTCCAGCTGTCCAATCTCGGCGCTTTCGGCCAGGCCCGGCGCAATTTCGCCGAGGCGGAGGAAATGGGCCTGCGCGATCCGGTCCAGACCCGCCTCGCCCGCAACTATGCCGCGATCGATGCCCTCAACCGGGGCGCCCCGAAAGAGGCGCTGGAAATCCTGTCGCGCGACGTTCCGCCCTTCATCGCGGCCGCCACCGACGACGGTGCGCTCAACATCGACCGGCAGACCGCAGCCAGTCTCAACGGTGCCGCAGGGGCCAGCCTGACCGCCCTGCTCGGGCAGCCGACCCGCCTTTCGCCGCAGGACCGGGCCGCCGTTATCGACGCACAGGCGCTGCAACTGCGCGGCACTGCGCTGCGCCTCGACGGCAAGCCCGACCAAGCGCGCGAGGTGCTCTCGCAAGCCTATGCCAATGCGATGAAGGTGCAGGACGGCCGGATCATCTCGATCACTCGCCTGCGCGCGCAGATCATGTCCGAACTGGCGCTGGGCTACGAGGCGCAGGGTCGCTACGGCGAGGCCGAAAGCAACCTGCGCGGTGCGCTCGAGCTTGTCGAGACGACTTACCCGGACAGCGCCTCGGTCCATGTCGTGAGCGCCCGGCTCGCTGGCTTCCTTGCCCGTCGCGGCAAGGCCGACGAAGCGCTGACGATCTATCGCGGCGTGATTGCCGACGTCGAACGCGACCAGGGGGTGCTGGTCGGCATGGAACACCTCATGCGGCCTTACTTCGACCTGCTGGCAGGCGAAGCCACGCAGGCCCCCGCGCGGGTTGAAGAGCTGTTCACGGCGAGCCAGTTGCTTCAGCAGCCCGGCGCAGCGGAAACGCTGACCCAGCTTTCGCGCCAGCTGGAAGGCGGCTCCGACGCCGCCGCGGGGCTCTATCGCCGCTCGCTCGGCATCTCGCGCGAGCTGGAGCGCACCCGCGTCGAGATCGCCCGTCTCTCCGCCGCGCAGCAGCCGGGCGAGAGCGATGCCCAGCTCGACGCGCTGCGTGCCCGGCGCGACCAGCTTGCCGGTGCGCAGCTCGAGGCGATGGACGCGCTCGCCAAGTTCCCGCGCTACCGGGCTGTCGCCCAGCGCACGGCCTCGGTGGAGCAGTTGCGCGCGTCGCTGAAGCCGGGTGAAGGCTACTTCAAGCTCGCCCAGCTGGCCGGTTCGCTTTACGGCGTGCTCATCACGCCGACGCAGGCGCGCGGCTGGAAAGTCGCAATGAGCGCGCGCGAGGCAGAGGACGCGGTCGACACCCTGCGCGATTCCATCTCGCTGACGATCAACGGGGTTCAGTCCACCTACCCCTTCGACATCGACACCGCAGTCACTCTCGACAAGGCACTGCTCGGCCCTGCGCGCAGCGAGATCGAAACGCTCTCGCACCTGATCTTCGAGCCGGCGGGCGCGATGCTCAAGCTACCGATCAACCTGCTGACCGACGATGCCAGGGGCGTTGCCGCCTACCATGCCAGGGTCAAGGCCGGAGGCGACGAGTACGACTTCACCGGGATCGACTGGCTGGGACGCGACCGCGAGGTATCGACCGCGCTTTCCGCCGCCAGCTTCCGCGACGCCCGCGCCGCGCCGCGATCGGTGGCCAAGAAGGAGTACCTGGGCCTGGGCAACAACGTCCCGCTCGGCCCGGTCAGCGTGCGTCCCGGCATCCGCTCGGGCGAGGGCGCGGCGATCGATGCAGACTGCGCCTGGCCGCTTTCAACCTGGAACCAGCCGATTTCTCCGCGCGAGCTGAACGAGGCCGCCAGCCTGCTTTCGGGCGGCACCGACCTGATGACCGGCGCGAACTTCACCGACGAGGCGATCATGGCCCGACCCGACCTCGGCGCCTTCCGGATCGTCCACTTCGCCACCCACGGCCTCGTCACCGCTCCGCGCGTGGGCTGCCCGGTACGCCCGGCCCTGCTCACCTCCTTCGGCGATTCCCGGTCGGACGGCCTGCTGTCCTTCCGAGAGATCTTCGACCTTCGCCTCGACGCCGACCTCGTGATCCTCTCGGCCTGCGACACCGCGGCGGGTGCCGGTTTGGAGGCAACGCGAGAAGCCGGTCTTGCCACCGGCGGCGGCGAGGCGCTGGACGGCCTCGTGCGTGCCTTCATCGCAGCGGGCGGTCGTCAGGTGATCGCCAGCCACTGGCCCGCGCCCGACGATTTCGATGCGACCGAGCGGTTGTTCAACGGCTTCTACAAGGCCAAGAACGCCTCGATCGGCAATGCCCTGCGTGCCTCGCAGACCAGCCTGATGGACGATCCGCTAACCTCGCATCCCTATTACTGGGCAGGTTTCGCCATCGTCGGCGACGCGGCGCGGCCGGTCCCGGCGCACTGAGCGCGGCACGGTCATGGCAAGCACACCGGTCACAACGGCGCAACCACCCACCGCCACCCTGCTGCGCAAGGGCTGGCGCAAGGTGCGCGCTGCCAGCAAGCGGCAGATGGCCGCCACCGTGATGCTGGTTGTGATCGGCGTGATCCTGGCCCGTTTCAGCTGGGACATCCCGGTCGTCGGCGATGCCGAGGACTCGCTCTACGATTTGCGCAGCTTCGTCCTGGCCCCGCAGGTCGACCAGGACCAGCGCATCCAGATCGTCGCCTATACCGACCAGACGCTGATCAACGCCAAGAAGCGCTCGCCGCTCGATCGCGGGATGCTTGCCACAGCGCTGCGCACGCTCGACGCGATGGGCGCCAAGGCCATCGGCATCGACATCCTCTTCGACCAGCCGCAGGACGAGGATGCCGAACTCGTCCAGACGCTGCGCGCAATGCACACGCCCACGTTCGTCGCCTATGCCGATCAGGCGACCAACAAGGACGACATCAACTACGAGCAGCAGCAGTACCTGAAGAGCCTGCTCGACCAGCTCAAGGGCAGCAATGCGCGCCCGGCCAGCATTCGCCTGAGCAACTACCAGGGCGCGACGCGTGTGTGGCCTTCGCTCGAAGCGGGCCTGCCGCCACTGCTCGGGCGCGCCATGGTCGCCGCGGGCGGCACCGGGCAGGAAAGGGCCTTTGCCGGCTATACCGGATCGATCCGCTACCGCCGTGCCGACAGCGACGCGCCGGTCTTCTCGTCGATCCCCATCGACCTGTTCGCCTCGCTCGACGATCCCGAGATGGCCGCCGCCTTCGCCGCGCAGGTCCAAGGCCGCTACGTGCTGATCGGCGGCCAGATCATCGATACCGACCAGGTCACCACCACCCTGACCAGCTATACCGGCACCACTGTCCCCGGGATCGAGGTCCATGCCGCGATGATCGCGCAGATGCTCGACGGCGCACGCCGGACACCGGTTTCAGGCTGGGAGCGCTGGGCGGTCGGGCTCATCTTCATCTTCGCGGCGTCGCTGACCGCCCTGCTGGACGGCCGGACCTGGAAGATCGTTCCGCTGTTCATCCTCCAGCTGGCGATGATGATCGGCCTGCCCTTCTACCTCGAAGCCTCGGGCGTCGAGACTTACGGCACCCCTGCCTTCGGCTGGATCGCCGGCTGGATCCTCGCCTTCATCGGCGTGTCGAGCGCGGTGCGCGCGTCCGGCGCGGTCGAGCGGCGCTTCGCGCAGGACGCGCTGGGCAAGTACCTGCCGACCGACATCGCGCAGGAAATCATCGACAACCCGGAGCGCCTGACCCTCTCGGGCAGCAAGCGCGAACTCTACATCCTGTTCAGCGACCTCGAGGGCTTCACCAAGCTGTCGCACCAGCTTGAGCCGGAAGTCGTCGCCAAGCTGCTCAACGAATATCTCGACAAGCTGACCACGGTGGTCCTCGAGCACGGCGGCATCGTCGACAAGTACGTGGGCGACGCCGTCGTCGCCTTCTGGGGCGCACCTATCGCCCGGCCCGACGACGCCCAGAAGGCTGCGAAATGCGCTTATGCCATGTGGCAGGCCGGCGAGAAATTTCGCCATTCGATCGATCCCTCGCTGCCGCCGATCGGCCGCACCCGCGTCGGCCAGCACTTCGGCGAGGCGGTGGTCGGCAACTTCGGCGGCGAGCGGCGCATCCAGTACACCGCGCTCGGCGATGCGATGAACACCGCGGCCCGCCTCGAATCCGCGAACAAGTCGCTGGGAACCTCGGTCGTCGCCAGCGGCGAGTTCGCCGAGCGCTCGGGCCTCGACTGGTGGCGCCCGCTGGGCCGCGTGGTCCTGCGCGGCCGGGCCAAGCCGGTCGACATCTTCGAGCCCGCTCCCGATTTTCCCGCCGCCGATCGCGAGGCGCTGGCCGATGCCGTCGCCCTGATCGACAGCGACCCGGCCGCCGCCGCCGACCGCATCGATGCGCTTGCCAACGCCCACCCGGACGACCCGGCCTTGCGCAATCTCTCGGAACGAACCCGTAAACTGGAAGGGAACAGGGCCTATGTCCTCGGATAAGCGCCACCGCACCACCCGCGCCGCACTGCGCGGCATGACCGCCATCGTCCTGATGGCCCTGCCCGCCACGGCAATGGCCGGCATCGTCGTCGCGTCCAGCGGCCCTTCGGCGAAGTCCTACCCGCCGGGCACCAAGCTGCCGGACGATGCCGAGATCACGCTCAAGGCGTCGGACAGCGTGACCATCCTCGACAAGCGCGGCACCCGTGTCCTGCGCGGAGCCGGTACCTTCCCGGTCGGCTCCAGCACCGGCCCCAGCCGCACGACGACGTTCGTTGCACTGACCACCCAGCGCAGTGCCAGCCGGGTCCGGACCGGGGCCGTTCGCGGCAGCGGCCCGGACGGCAAGCCCCTGCGCCCCAACCTGTGGTACGTCGACGTCACCAGCCCCGGCCCGGTCTGCGTCGTCGATCCGGCCGAAGTGCGCGCCTGGCGGCCCAGCAATGAAGGCGACGAAAGCTACAGCGTCAAACCGGCTGACGGCGGCAGCGCCACGACGCTCGCCTTCCAGACCGGCTCGATGGTCGCGCCATGGGAAGTCGCTATGCCGGTGGCCGACGGGGCTTCCTACGTCATTTCGCGCAGGGGCCAACCGGACGTGAAGGTGACGTTCGAGCTGATGCCGGAAATCGACTACGCGCCCGAAGATCTTGCCGAGGCGCTTCTGGCCAAGGGCTGCGAGAGCCAGGTTTCGCTGCTGGCCAGCTCGCTGGCCCTGCCGACCGACTGAGCGCGCGGCACACAGGGGTAAGGGTTCCGGACGGGGCCCTGACATGAAGGATTTGCCGGACAGAGAGGTCCGGCCGGGGGAATGAGAATGAGGGCGATTGCGATCGCGGATCTGAAACGGAATTGCGGCGCGCGAAGCGGTTCGCTGCGGCGGAGCATGATGCTCGGCCCGGCGATCGCGGCGGCCGCGTTCCCGCTGGCGGCACGGGCACAGACTGCCGCGCCGGCGCCCCAGCCACAGACACGCGAATCCCTCGATCCCGGCCGCGTCCTCGACCGGCTGCCCGCGCCGCGTCCGCGCCTCGATGTCGAAAGCCAGATCGAGCGCGGCCCCTGCCCGCTGGCCGACCCGGCCTTCGCCCAGACCCGCATCACTTTCTCCCGCGTGAACTTCGCGCATCTCGAGGCCGTCGACCCCAGCGTACTGGACGACACCTGGAGTGACATGGCCGGGCAGGACCTGCCCGTTGCCGCCCTGTGCGAAGTGCGCGACCGCGCCGCCACGGCCCTGCGCGAAATGGGCTACCTCGCCGCCGTGCAGATCCCGCCGCAGCGGATCGAAAAGGGCGGCCAGGTTCAGATGGACGTGCTCGTCGCGCGACTGGTCGAAGTGCAGGTTCGCGGCGATGTCGGCGCTAACGACAAGGCAATTGCGGCGCACTTGGCCCACCTGACAGAACAACCCTGGTTCAACACCCACGTCGCCGAACGCCAGCTCCTGCTGCTGGGCGACATGCCCGGTTACCAGGTCCGCCTCACCCTCAAGCCGGCGCGGGGCACGCCCGGCGACGTCATCGGCGACGTCGTCGTGCGCCGCGAGCCCTTCGAACTTGTCGGCGGCATCCAGAACCTGGGTTCCAGGGCGGTCGGGCGCGAAGGCGGCTTTATCCAGGCCACCTTCAACGGCGTGACCGGCCTGGCCGACCGCACCACCGTGAGCCTGTTCAACACGTTCGATTTCAAGGAACAGACGGTCCTGCAGGCGACCCACGACTTCGCGCTGGGGGCCAGCGGGCTGCGCGTGGGCGGCAGCCTGCTGTGGGGCCGCAGCGAGCCGTCGGGCGCCCTGCCCTTCGAAAGCGATACGATCGCCGCCGACATCGGGGTGAGCTATCCCTTGATCCGCAAGCGCGCCGTCTCGCTGAAGGCCGCAGGCGGCCTCGAGATCGTCAATCAGGACATCGATTTCGCGACCACGCCGCTGACCCGCGACCACTTGCGCGTACTCTATGCCCGCCTTGCCGCCGACACCGCAGATGGCGCGAGCCTCGTCGGCCATGGCGGCTATACCGCCGCCGAGCCGCGCTGGCGCCTTGGGGTGCAGGTCGAGGCCCGGCACGGGCTCGACGCGCTGGGCGCCAGCCGCGACTGTTCGCCGCTCAGCAACTGCCTGACGCCGCACGTTCCGATCAGCAACCTGCTGGCCGATCCCAGCGCCTTCGTGCTGCGGGCAGAGGCCACGGCCGAATTCCGCCCCGTGCCCAAGCTGGCCCTCGCCGTCTCGCCCCGCGCGCAATATTCGCCCGACCGTCTGCTGTCCTACGAACAGTTCAGCATCGGCAACTACACCGTAGGGCGCGGCTTCGATCCCGGCACAGTGCTCGGCGACAGCGGCATCGGCTCCTCCTTCGAGCTGCGCTACGGCGGCATCGCCCGTGCAGTCGACAAGGCCCTTGCGGTGCAGCCCTATGCCTTCCTCGATGCCGCGCGCGCCTGGCGCCACGGCAGCGACGGACAGAGCGCCTATTCGGCGGGCGGCGGCCTGCGGGCACGCTGGGGCGGCGCCATCGACGCCAACCTGTCACTCGCAGTTCCATTGAGACGCGCCGGATTCCAACAGGAACGCGGCGATGTACGCGTGCTTTTCACAGTTAGGGCACGGCTCTGGCCGCAGGATCCGTCATGACCAAGAAGCCCCTCACCGCCATCGCCCGCCAGCACCGCGCCTCGCTCTCCGGGGCGAGCCTCTCCGCGCTGGTCCTCGCCATCGCCGCCCCGACTCCGGCTCAGGCGCAGTCCTTCCAGGGCATCGGGACGGTCAACTCGGGTATCGCCTCCATCGTCGACGGCGCCGGGACGACCGATGTCTTCATCGGCTCCACCGAAGTCGTGATCGACTGGACGACGAACGATCCGGGCGGTACCGGCAACGTCATCTTCCAGACAGGCGGGACCACCGCCAACTTCACCGATTCCGGCTTCAGCGGCACCGACTACACGGTGCTCAACCGGATCGTGCCCGTCGATGGCACGGGCAATCCCACGAGTTCGACGATCCAGTTCGACGGCACCGTGAACAGCACCCTGGCCGGCGCGACCGGCGGCAATGTCTGGTTCTATTCGCCCAATGGCGTGATCATCGGCTCGACCGCCACCTTCAACGTCGGCGGGCTGGTGCTCACCACCAATCCGATCGACACGACCGGCGGTCTTTACGGTCCCACCGGCCAGATCCGGTTCGCCGGAGCGGCAGGATCGCTGGCCCCGGTAACGATCCGGAACGGCGCGCAGATCAACGCCCTGCTCAACCCGCAGGCACCGACCAATGCGGCCTACGTCGCCCTCGTCGCTCCCCGCATCGAGCAGGGCGGTACCGTGCGTTCGGACGGTTCGATCGCCTATGTCGCGGCCGAAGTGGCGGACATCACGATCAACGCCGGCCTGTTCGACATCAATGTCACCACCGGCACCACCGATGCCAACGGCGTGGTCCATACCGGATCGACGGGCGGCGCGGCCTCGACCGGCAGCACCGATGTGCAATCGATCTACATGGTCGCGATGGGCAAGAACGACGGCCTGACGATGCTGCTGAGCGGCGGGATCGGCTACGACGCGGCGGCCGTGGCGACCAGCGACGGCAGCTCGGTCGTCCTCTCGGCGGGGCATGGCATCGGTTTCGACGCCGCAAGCCCCTTCACCGCGACCGCCAACATCGCCATCGGCGATGCGCAGTTCACTTCGGTCACGACAGCCTCGGCAACCGACACGATCACCGTCGCGCCGACCACCCTGACGCAGTTCGACCGTTTCACGACGCTCAATGCCATCAACCTCGTCCGGCTCGATGCGCTGGGCGGTGCCCAGATCGTCGCCAACGACACGACCGGCCTGCCTTCGGACCTGCAGTTCCCACCCTTCGGCATTGCCTATGCGCTGGACGTCAATGCGGGCTACGCCGACCAGGGCGGCGCGGTCGCCGTCAATGTCGACGGAGGCGGCGCGCTGACGGCGGCGGGACGCATTCGCCTGCGCGCGATCGGCGATGCCACAAGTACGGCAGCGCTATCCGCCAACGGCACGGGCGGCAGCGTCGCCATCGGCCTGGGTGCCGGGTCGATTACCACGCCCAATCTCGAAATCGACGTCAGTGGCTACGGCCAGAACGTTGCCGTCGGCACAGGCGGTAATGGCACCGGCGGCAGCGTCAGCATCGTCAGCGCCGGAACACTCGCGGCAGACAGCCTGCGTGCCAGCGCCAGCGGCGCGGGCGGCAGCGGCGATACCGGCGGCAACGGTCAGGGCGGCTCGATCCAGCTCACCGCCACCGGCGGCGGCACGGTACCCGCGAGCAATTTCAGCCTCGACGCTTCGGGCGACGGCGGCGACGGCGTGGCGCTGGGCGGCAACGGTATCGGCGGCCAGGTCGGCCTGCTCGTCGCGAGCAGCGGGACGATCGGTTCGGGCACCAGTTTGTTCATCGATTCCGTGGGTTCCGGCGGCTATTCCGACGTGACCGGCGGAAACGGCACCGGCGGCGGCATCACCATGGCCGATACCGGCGGCACCCTGAACTTCGGCAGCATAGGCCTGAACGCTTCGGGCTACGGGTCCGGATCGAGTGGCAATGGCGGCGACGGCTTCGGTGGTTCGATCCTCGTATCGCTTGCGGGCAATGCGCAAAACTGGGACAGCCTTCGCCTTGAAGCCAGCGCGCACAGCGGCGAAAGCTTCGGCGGCGGCGTTTCCGGCAATGCGACGGCCGACCTCGTCAATGGCGCGCGGCTCGACATTCAAGGCGTCGCGCTCAACGTGGCTTTCAACCTCGACGTCACAGCCGATGCCTACACCACCGCAAACAGCGCTTCGGGTGGGTTCGCGCGCGCTGGCAGCGCAGTGGTCAATGTCGGGGCGGGCGGCTCGCTCACAACCGGTTCGGACGCCACCATCAGCGCCAATGCCGGGTTCGAAGTGGAAAGTTCCGCCAGCAGCTCGGTCTTTTCTCCCGACATGTTCGGAGGCAATGCCGCGTTGACGATCGATAACGGCTCGGTGTCGCTGCCCAGCCTCCTGGTCGAGGCGTACGCCACGACGACCGGAGGGACCTCGGGCGCAGGCACCGCCACAGGCGGCACCGCGACCGTCTCGGTCGCCAACAACGGCAGCCTCGTCGTCGATGCAGCACTGGCTTCCTTCTCAACCGCACGGACCGGTCTCACCGTCCTTGCCGGAGCGGACGGCACTTACCTCGACCCGTTCGCCTCGCCCGGCGCCGACCAGTATGGCGCCGCGGCGCAGGGCGGTACGGCCAGCCTCCTGCTCAACGGCGGCACGGTGACCCTGGCCGACCCGGCGCAAGTCGACGCCAGCGCCTTCGGCGGAACATTCACTTCGGTCGGCGGCGCGGATTCGCTGGGCAACGGCACCGGCGGCACCGCGCAGGTCGCGGTCAGTGGCGGCACGATGACGGTAGCCTCGACGCTCTCCGTCCTGGCCGAAGGAACCGGCGGCGGCGTAACCGGCGGCGCCAAGGGCGGGAATGGCACTGGCGGACTTGCCGCAGTCGATGTCTCTGGCGGCGCGCTCATCGTCAACGGCACCGGAATCTCGGTAAACGCCAACGGCTCGAGCCTCGGCGTCGACCCAGCCGCCAACGGCAGCAGTGGCGACGGTACGGGCGGACAGGCACGGCTTGCGGGCTCGGGCGGCACCATCACTGTCGCCGGAGTCACCCAGGTCACTGCCCGCGGTCTTGCCGGCGCGGCCGGACTGGGCGGCATCGGCGGCGACAGCACCGGAGGCCTTGCCGTGCTGTCCGGCAGCGGCGGCGGCACCGTAACCCTCAACGGGCTCGTCTCGGTCCTTGCAGACGGCATCGGCGGCAACGGCTCCGTGGCGGGCGCGCTGGGCGGCAATGCCTTCGGCGGCAGCGCCAGTGCCGGGCAACAGGGCACGGGCACGATGACCGTGGGCACCGACCTGCTTGTCGACGGCTCTGCGACCGGCGGCGCCAACAGCGTCGATTCCCTGACACAGGGCCTGGCAACCGGCGGCAGCGCCGGCCTCGCCTCGGAAGGGGGCGCTCTCGACGTGGTGGGCAATGCCGTCCTCACCGCGGATGCAACGGGCGGGACCAATCCCGGCGGCACCGCGCCGCCGACCGTCGCGGGCTTCCTCAAGATCGGAAGCTCGGCAGCCACCCCAAGCGGGGCGCTCACCGTCTTCGGGACCTTCAGCGCAACCGCAATCGGCGACACCGCCCGGTCCGATGGCCAGGGACTCTATCTGCGTACGGCCGACGCGAAGATCTCGGTCGTGGGCGACACGACCTTCACCACCACCGGCGATGCCCTCTTCGACATTCTCGGCACCGGCAGCCTCGATTCCGGCGGCCCGCTGACGATCACCTCGACGCAGGGGCAGATCACCGGCACCGGCCTGATCACCAGCGCCGGCAACATGCTGATCGACGGCGCGACCGGTATCGATCTCGGCAGCCTGACCTCGGGCGGGACCACCGGCCTGTTCTCCGCGCTTGGCCCGGTGAACGTCGCCGACCTGCTCTCGACCGGCCCGGTGACCGTCTCCGGCCTCTCGGTCCTGATCGGGTCGAGCGGCGGCCTGACTTTCGCCAACGCCGTTGCGACCGGCGGCGATCTCGCCCTGAACGTCAGCAACGACCTCGTCGTCACGACGGTCGATGCCACCGGAACAGTGACGCTCACCAGCAGCAATGGAGCGCTCTCGATCAATGGCGCAGTCAATGGCGCCGGCATCGCGCTGGGCGCCGGCACCGACGTGACCGCCAACGCCAACCTCATTTCGAGCGGCCCCCTCGACGTTGCCGCCGGCGGGACATTCTCGTCGACGGCACTGGTCACGGCGGCAGGCAACACCGCCATCGCGGCCGATGCGGGAATTTCCCTGCCGAGCCTCGTTTCGGGCGGCACGACCCTGCTGCAATCGACCGCAGGCCCGATAGCCGTGGCCCAACTCACCTCGACCGGTCCGGTCACGGCGCTGGGCCAGTCGATCGACATCGCCTCGACCGGCGCGTTGTCCTTCGCATCGGCGGACGCAACCGCGGGCGATCTTTCGATACAAACCGCAGGCGACCTCGCCCTGGGCAGCGGCAGTGCATCAGGGACAGCCCAGCTCACGAGCACCGGCGGCTCCGTGTCACTCGCCGGTCCGCTGACCGGAACCGATGCCACCGTCGACGCCGCGCAGAACATCGGTCTCACAAGCGTCAATCTCACTGGCGCGTTCGCGGCGACGGCAGGCAATGCGGTTACGGCGAGCGGCTCAATCGTCAGCGGAGGGCAGACTTCGATCACCTCTGGCACCGCGCTGAGCCTGCAGGGCCTTTCATCCGGCGGGAGCACATTGCTGCAGGCGAACGGCGCGCTGACGGTGAGCGATCTCGTGTCGACCGGACCGGTGACTGCAAGCGGCACGTCGCTCGACATTGCCTCAAGCGGCAGCCTTGCCTTCGCCGATGCCACCGCGACGGCTGGAAACCTCGCGATCCAGACACAGGGCGATCTCGATATTGCCACGGCCAGCGCAACTGGCAGCGTCGACCTTGCGAGCGCTGCCGGGGCGTTCTCGAACACCGGCGCCGTCACCGGTGCCGGCATTGCGATTGCCGCCGGACAAGACATCGCGGCAAACGGCGCCCTCACCTCCAGCGCCGACCTGACCGTCGATGCAGGAGCCAATGCATCGATCGCCGGCAATGCAGTTGCAGCCGGTCTGCTGGCCATGAGCGCAGGACAGACCCTGACTATCGACGGTTTTGCCGTCGGCGGCACGATGACGGCGACCTCGCAGGATATCGTCATCGGTCCGACTGCGCAGTTGGGCCAGCGCGGCCGGACGACCAGCGTCACTTTCACCAACAGCAACGGCGCCAATACCAGCACGATCGGCGGCGCGGCGGCTGGCGGCTACAGTCTCGACAACACAGAGCTGCAGCAGGTCTTCGCCGACAGTGCGATTGCCATTGTCGTCCAGTCCGGCACCGGCGCAGTCCAGGTCGGCGACCTCACGCTGGGCTTCGGCACCGGTCAGGCGATCGGCACGGGCGGGACGCTTTCATTAACGTCGAACGGACGCATTTCGGTAATCGGGAACGTCGCGCTCACCACTTCCGGCGCATTCGATACGTTCGCCCTGATCGCGCCAAGGGTGGACGTCGCGACGGATCTGGGCGCAATCGCCTTGGCAAACGCCAATGGCGGCGCACAGGGCATCCTGCGGGTCACGGCCGACCGGTTCACCGCCGCCACCTCTAGTGTCATCGGCCAGGTCGACACCGCAACGGACATCACCGCGATCGACGGCCTGATGGGTCAACCGGCTGCGAGTTCGGCAGGCGGCCTGCTGGCCGGATCGATCGAGGCGAGCGTCACCGACGGCATCTTCATCCAGAACCTGGGCACCACCACCGCATTTGCCGACCGGCGCGGCTTCACCGCCAATGCCCTTTCGATCACGACCGCGGGAACCGGCACGCGAATCGTCGTGAACGGGGTGCTGATCGATTCGGCCGGAAATGCGCTGGCCGGCCTCGATACCGTGTCCCTGGTTACCGTGAACGGCAATGCGGCGGCGGCGGGTGGACCGTTCAACCCGCTCTCGACGGTTAACGGGTGCGTGATCGGGCTACCCTGTACCTTGTTGCAACCCGGCATTGGGCTCGAAACAATCGTCCGCACCAAGACTGATATCGAACATCCGGTAACGCCTGAAAATAATGTCGGCGCACTACTTTCACCGCCGCCAATCCAAATTAACGTGGATTTGCCGGAACTTGTACGTAACCTTACGTTGCCCTTGGTCGATGAGCCGGTTACAGGGGTTGGCAACGAGGATCTATGGGGCGATAGCTGTTCTCCGGACACGGAGGGCTGCGTAGGGGGGCAATCCAAGTGACCCATTCGGGGGTAATCGGAACCGGACTTCGCGCGCGGGCGCGCCTGTACCTGGCCATCGCGGCGATCTTCACCGCGCTCGTCATGGTCTGGTCCAACGCGGCCACGGCCGACAGCTACGAAGGCGTCGCCAGTTGCGCCGGGTCCACGTGCCATGGCCGCAGCGAAGGCGACGGCAAGGTGGTGCGCCAGGACGAACTGCGCATCTGGCAGGAGCCGTCGAGCGAGACCGGCGCGCACAGCCGGGCTACCGCGGTTCTTGCCACTCCGCGCGGCCAGCGCATCGCTGCGGCCCTGGGGCTGGGCAATGCCGCTTCGGCACCCGCCTGCCTTGGCTGCCATGCCACCAATGCGCCCAATGCCGCGCGCGGAGGACGCTACCTGGCCGCCGATGGCGTAGGCTGCGAATCCTGCCATGGCGCAGCTTCGGGCTGGCTCTCCAGTCACTATGCGATGCCGGCCACCCATGCCTCGAACGTCGCGGCAGGCATGATCCCGCTCGAAAAACCGCAAGTGCGCGCCTCGGTCTGTCTCGATTGTCACTTCGGCAGCGACAAGCCGGGCCAGTTCGTCACGCATTCGATGATGGCGGCGGGGCACCCGCGCGTGTCGTTCGAGCTCGACCTCTTTTCCTCGCTGCAGGCCCACTACAACCTCGACGCCGACTACGCGAAGCGCAAGGGAAGGCTGGACAGCCTGCAGCTCTGGGCCGTGGGCCAGGCCGAAGCGGTCAAACGCTCGACGCGCCTGTTCACCAATGCCTCGCTCGCCACCGAAGGCATGTTCCCGCAGTTCTATTTCTACGACTGCCATTCCTGCCATCGCCAGATCACCGACAATCCGGCTGCGAAGCGCACGTTCGAGACCAATCCCGGGCGCCCGATCCCCTTCGGCAACCCGCCCTACAACGACGAGAACATGATCATGCTCTCCGCCGTCGCATCGACGCTCGCGCCCGGTCAGGCCGCCCGCTACGACGCCGCCGCCAAAGCCTTCCACGCCGCCATGGCGCAGGGCCGCCCGCAGGCCGCAGAAGCTGCCAAAGCTTTGTCCTTCGCCGCCGGTACACTGTCCGATGCGTTGGCCGGTCGTCACTATTCGAACGACACCGCGTTCCAGGTCATCGCGACGATTGCCGGCAAGGCGATCACCCCGCGCCTGACCGACTACACAGGTTCGGCGCAGGCGGTCATGGCCGTCGACACCCTGCTCAACGCGCTGGTCCGAGAAGGCCGCATCACAGTGGGTGCCGCCGCCGGCATCCGCACACAGATCAACCGGGCCTATGCCGCCGTTTCCGCGCCCGAGAAATTCGATCCCGGCACTTTCCGCGCCGCACTGGGCAATGCTGCCCGCTCGATCGAGGCCCTGCGCTGATGCGCTGGCGGGGGGGCACCATTGCAGCGCTCGCGGCCACGCTCATGCTGGCGGCCTGCGGCGGAGACGACGGCGGCTCATCGGGCGGCAGTTCCGGCGGTGGCAGTTCTTCGGGAGGCGGCAGCTCGGGCGGCGGTTCCTCGAGCGGCGGCACCACGCTGGAGGACTATGTGGCCCCGGCACAGCTGTCGCTGAGCAGCGCAAACGTCGGCAAGATCGTGGCGCAGGCCGCGGCGCAGGCCAACCAGTCCGGTCATCCCTCGGTCATTGCCGTGGTCGACCGAGTCGGCAATGTCCTTGCCGTATTCCGCATGGCCGGCGCCCCGGCCAATGCCAAGATTCCCGATGCGCCCAATGGCGACAACATCGACATCCAGGGCCTGTCCGTTCCGGCCGAGGCCGCCGCCATCGCCAAGGCGGTGACCGGCGCCTACCTGTCGAGCGCGGGCAACGCCTTCACCAGCCGCACTGCCAGCATGATCGTGCAGGAACACTTCCCGCCCGCCCCCAGCACCGTCGGCCTGGAAAGCGGGCCACTGTTCGGCGTGCAGTTCAGCCAGCTTCCCTGTTCGGACTTCGCATCGCGCTTCAAGGCTTCCGGCACCGATGCGCTGATCGGGCCCAAGCGGTCGCCGCTCGGCCTCTCGGCAGACCCAGGGGGCTTTCCTCTCTACATTAACGGCGTGCTCGTGGGCGGCATCGGCGTGAGCGGCGACGGGGTCTACGGCCTCGACGACAACGTGCTCGACACCGACACCGACTTCGAGGAACGGATCGCGCTGGCCGGCACCGTGGGCTTCGAAGCCCCGGAGGCGATCCGCGCCAACCGCATCTACGTGGACGGCACCCAGCTGCGCTACTCGGACGCGACCTATTCCGGCCTGTTCGACGTCGCCGGCGCAACATACGCGCAGACCGCCCCCGCGCTGGGCAGTCTCGTCGCTGTCAAAGGGTACTTCGAAACCGCAGCCCTGCGCGCCGGCACCGCTTACGGCTCAGAAGCCTCGGGCATCCGCGCTTCGACGACCTCCGAGTTTTCCGACCGCGACGCGTTCGTCCTGACCAACGGCAGCGGCGCGAACCGCTACCCGATCCGCGCGGGAACCGACGGCGCCGACATCGCCCAGCCGATCACGGCGCAGGAAGCCACGGCGATCCTCGAGGAAGCCTTCAAGGTCATGTCGCGCGCACGCGCGCAGATCCGCCAGCCGCTCGACAGCCGGGCGCAGGTCTCGATCTCGCTCGTCGATACGCGCGGAGAGGTGCTGGGCATCGTGCGCTCTCCCGATGCGCCGATCTTCGGCACCGACGTCTCGCTGCAGAAGGCGCGCACCGCCACCTTCTTCTCCGGCGCGCAGGCCGGGGCGCAGCTTCTGGGCGATCCCAGCAGCGACGTGCAGGCCTTCGTCGGCAAGGTGCGCACCTTCCTCAATGACCAGAGCGCACTGACCGGCACTTTCGCCTTTGCGGACCGCTCGGGCGGCAACCTGTCGCGCCCCTATTTCCCTGACGGCGAAGTCGGCAATCCCAATGGCCCACTCTCGCGCCCGATCGCGCAGTGGAGCCCGTTCTCCACCGGCCTGCAATCGGCGCTGGTCCTGACCAACCTCGCCCAGCACCTGCAGTACGTCACCGGGGCAAGCGCCACCGATACGCAGCAGCGCTGCACATTCCTGCCCGACGTCGCCACGAACCAGAACCGGCTGCAGAACGGCATCCAGATCTTCCCCGGTTCGGTCCCGGTCTATCGCGGCAATGTGCTGGTCGGCGGCATCGGCGTATCGGGTGACGGTATCGACCAGGACGACATGATCAGCTTCCTGGGCAACCACAATGCCGGCGTGCGCCTGGGCACCACCGGCAATGCCCCGGCAGCGATCCGCGCCGACCGGATCGTCGTCAACGTCAACGGCGCGATGGTGCGCCTGCGTTTCGTCAACTGTCCCTTCGCGCCGTTCCTCGACTCCAGCGAACAGAACGTCTGCGAGGGCCTGTAACGATGGCCCTGCCGGTTCTTCTTGTCCCCATGGTGGCGGCGCAGGCCGCGCCGCAGGAAATCCCCGGGCCCACCTTCGGGCAGGAGGATACGCAGCCCGAGCAGCCGATCCTCGAACCGCCGGGCACCGAGACCGCCCCCGAAGACGTCGATCCCGGCGTGATCGACGGCCGCCGCCGTCCCGGCTACACCCCGCCGCTGCCCGAGCGGGTGACGCAGAACAACGAAGGCGCGGTGCGTGCGCCCCCGCCCGAGGCATTTCCGACCGACCAGGTCCCGATCCCCGACCGCTGGCGCCTGATCGAGACGCTGGGCGTGGTCAAGGAACGCTGGTTCGACCCCTATCACCAGAACACGCTGAAGGGTGACCGTCCGCTCGATCCCAAGAAGGTCAAGTGGCTGCCGATCAAGGGCGACGACTGGTTCTTCGGCCTCAACCTGATTTCCGACACCGTTCTTGAACCGCGCACCTTCCCGATTCCCGTGGGCGTGCAGACGACCGAGCGACCGGGTTCCATCGACGTCTTCGGCAAGGACGCCAGCCTCGTCTTTTCGCAGACCTTCATCCTCGGGCTCGGCCTGACCAAGGGCAATACCGCGTTCAAGCCGCCCGCGGTCGAATACCGCGTCGCGCTGGCGTTCAACTACAACTACGTCAACGTGCCCGAAAAGCGCGTGCTCTTCGTCGAGCCGAGCAAGCCCTCGCACCGCTCCGACCATTTCGTCGGCGTGCAGGAAGCCTTCATCGACTATCACCTGCGCAACACCTCGGACCGCTACGACTTCGATTCGGTGCGCGTGGGCATCCAACCGTTCCAGGCAGACTTTCGCGGCTTCCTGTTCAACGACAACCAGCTTGGCATCCGCTTCTTCGGCAACCGCGACAACAACCGGGTGCAGTACAACCTCGCCGCATTCTGGCGGCTGGAGAAGGACACCAACTCGGGCCTCAACTCGGTCGTCCAGCGCCCGCGCGACGATTTCCTGTTCGTCGCCAACATCTACCGCCAGGACTTCCTGATCCCGGCGCTGACCAGCCAGTTCACCGTCGCGTACAACCGAAACCGCGAGGCAGGCCGGGTCGAAGTGGACGATAACGGCTTTCCGGTGCGCCCGGCCCTGCTCGGCACCCTCAAGGGCCGGGACTACGACGTCGTCTACCTCGGCTACAACGCCGATGGCCGCATCGGCCGGATCAACCTGACGGCATCGGCCTATGGCGCGCTCGGCCAGGACCGCAACAGCTTCTTCACCGACCGCAAGGCCGACATCCGCGCCTTTTTCGGCGCCGCCGAACTGAGCTACGACAAGGACTGGATGCGCTTTCGCCTGTCCGGCCTCTACGCCACCGGCGACGGCGATCCTTACGACAACAAGGAAACCGGCTTCGACGCGGTGTTCGAAAACCCGATCTTCGCGGGTGCCGACACCAGCTACTGGATCCGCCAGACGATCCCCTTCGCCGGCGGCGGCCGCGTCATTGGCGTCAACGGACGAAATGGCATCCTCAATTCGCTGCGCTCGTCCAAGGAACAGGGCCAGTCGAACTTCAACAACCCGGGAACCGTACTGGTCGGCGCGGGCGCGGACTTCGACCTGACGCCCGAGTTCCGCCTGTCCACCAACGCCAATCACCTGTGGTTCGAGAACACCGCAACGCTGCAGACGCTGCGCAATGAAGGCTCGATCCCCAGGGACATCGGCTGGGACCTTTCCGCCGCCGCGATCTGGCGCCCCAAGGCGACGCAGAACATCGTGGCGCGCCTCAGCGCCGCCGCCCTCGTCCCGGGCAAGGGCTTCCGCGACCTGTTCGACAACGCCGAGGGCAACCGGAACTACTACTCCGTCCTCGCCAACATCATCGTGAGTTACTGATGCAGCGCCTCAGCCGGATATTCCTCGCTTTCGCGCTCCTGCTGGCGCTGGCCATCCCTGCGGGCCGCCTTCTCGCCAGCGAGGAGGAAAAGCCGGTCGAGCGCGACTACTCGCTGGTGCGCGCGCCCGCTGCGCCCGCTGGCCAGTCGGCGGCGGACATGGATGCCAAGTCGG
The DNA here is from genome assembly GCF_001368935.1 of Novosphingobium sp. KN65.2. Classification (NCBI taxonomy): domain Bacteria; kingdom Pseudomonadati; phylum Pseudomonadota; class Alphaproteobacteria; order Sphingomonadales; family Sphingomonadaceae; genus Novosphingobium; species Novosphingobium sp. KN65.2. Next base: position 96,583 of record NZ_CCBH010000148.1, on the reverse strand, counting down.
CGGGCTGTCTCACCTGCCACACCGCCAGCGATGCGCCCACGATGCACGCGACGCCTGCAGTCAAGCTGGGCTGCACCGACTGCCATGGCGGCAATGCGCGAATCACCGGGCGGCCGGAGCTGGGCTTCGATCACCCCGACTACATCGCCGCGCGCAACAAGGCGCACGTGCTGCCCAAGTTCCCGGAGAGCTGGCACTGGCCGAGCGCGGCGAACCCGCAGCGCAGCTATACCCTGCTCAACAAGGAAGCCCCGGAATACATCCGCTTCGTCAATCCCGGCGACTACCGCGTCGCGCGCGAGAGCTGCGGCAATTGCCACCTGCCCGCGATCGAGGCGGCGGAACGCTCGCTGATGGCCTCGGGCGCGATGCTGTTCGGCGGCGCGGCCTATAACAACGGCATCGTCCCCTACAAGAACTACATCTTCGGCGAAGCCTATACCCGCGACGGCGAGCCGGCGAAGATCGTATCGGCCGGCAACCCGCCGGGCACCGTCACCGCCGAACAGAAGGCGCGCGGTGCACTGGCCGCGCTCTATCCGCTGCCGCGCTGGAACGTCACGCCTCCGGGCGACGTGTTCCGCGTGTTCGAACGTGGCGGACGCGTCATCAACTCGACATTCGCCGAAGTCGGCCTGCCCAACCCGACCGGATCGATCCAGCGGCTCGAGGAACCGGGCCGCCCGGACATCAAGCAATCGAACCGCGGCCCCGGTACCGGCCTTCGCGTGGCGATCCCCGTGCTCAACCTGCACAAGACGCGCCTCAACGATCCCTACACCTGGTTCATGGGCACCAACGACCAGCCGGGCGACTATCGCTCTTCGGGCTGCACCGCGTGCCACGTGATCTACGCGAACGACCGCGAACCGCGCCACTCGCTGATCTACGCCAAGCTCGGCCGCGACGGGCAGACGGTCACCAGGGACCCGACCATCGCCGCACTCAAGAGCCACGGCAAGGGCTATGGCGAAGACGGGCACGGCTCGCTCAAGACCGGGCACGAGGACGACGGTCACGGCATCGCCAAGCCCGCCGACGACCGCGAGAAGGGGCACCCGCTCCAGCACGTGTTCACCCGGGCGATCCCGACCGCGCAGTGCATGAACTGCCACATGCACCAGCCCAACATCTTCCTGAACAGCTACCTCGGCTACACGATGTGGGACTACGAGGCCGATGCGCCGAAGATGTGGCCGGAGAAGCAGAAGTATCCGAGTGCCGAGGAAGTCCACAAGGTGCTGGAACGCAACCCCGAGGGTGCATCGCCCAAGGGCAAGTGGGCCGACCTCGACTTCCTGCGCAACGTCTACGACCTCAATCCGGAACTGAAGGACACCCAGTTCGCCGACTATCACGGCCACGGCTGGAACTTCCGCGCGATCTTCAAGCGCGACCGTGAGGGCAACCTGCTCGATGCCGGCGGCAACCAGGCGACCTGGGGCACCGACAAGGAACACATCGTCTCGCCCGACGATCCGGAGAAGTGGCGCAAGAAGGGCGAAGGCAAGTTCGTCCCCGTCGGCACCAACCCGGGCAAGAGCGTCCACATGATGGACATCCATGCCGAAAAGGGCATGCAGTGCGCCGACTGCCACTATTCGCAGGACAGCCACGGCAACGGGCTGATCTATGGCGAAGTCGCCAACGCCGTCGAGATCGGCTGCAAGGACTGCCACGGCACCGCCGACGCCTATCCGACGCTGCTGACCAGCGGTCCGGCTGCGCCGCCCAAGGGCACCGACCTCGCCCTGCTGCGCAACCCCGACGGCAAGCGCCGCTTCGAATGGACCGCCGACGCCTCGGGCCGCAAGCACCTGATCCAGCGCTCGATCGTCGATCCGGACCTTTCGTGGGAAGTCTCTCTGGTCAAGGACGCGGTCGACCCCGCCTCGCCCACTTTCAACGCCAAGTCGGCGCGCGCCAAGCTGATGAGCAAGTCCGGCGCGGACGACGGCAGCTTCGGCTTCGGCCCCGGCGTGCCGATGAGCGACCGTGCCCACAAGGACGGCGAGATGGCGTGCTTCACCTGTCACCTCTCGTGGACCACGAGCTGCGGCGGCTGCCACCTGCCGATCGAGGCGAACTGGAAAACCACGCTGCACCACTACGAAGGCGAGGAAACCCGCAACTTCGCGACCTACAACCCGCAGGTCGCACGCGACGAAATGTTCCAGCTGGGCAAGCACATGACGACCAAGGGCTCGCAAGTCGCCCCGATCCGGTCGACCTCGGCGCTCGTCCTGTCCTCGACCAACGTCAACCGTGAGCGCATCTACATCCAGCAGCCGCCGATCAGCGCTGCGGGCTTCTCCAGCCAGGCCTTTGCTCCCCACTTCCCGCACACCGTGCGCCTGACCGAAACCAAGACCTGCACCGACTGCCACCTGTCCGAAAAGGACGACAACAACGCGATCATGGCCCAGACCCTGCTGCTCGGGACCAATTTCGTGAACTTCGTCGGCCTCAATTCGTGGGTCGGACTCGACGGCGGCTTCGAGGCCGTGCGCGTCACCGAATGGGACGAACCGCAGGCCGTGATCGGTTCGTACCTCCAGAAGTACGCCTACCCCGACTACTACAAGCTCCACGTCGAGCAGAACGGGCGCGAGCTGAAGAACTGGACGCGCGGCAAGGCCTTCGACAAGAACCTGTCGGGCGAAACCCATCCCTTCGAGCAGTTCCGCAACGTGACGCAGGGTACCAGCGGCGAAGTCGGCTGCCTCCAGCTTCGCGGCGAATACATGTTCGTGGCCGAGGGCAAGGGCGGCTTCGAGGTCTATGACGTCGCCTCCGTGGCCAACAAGGGCTTCTCCGACGCGGTCGTCTCGGCGCCCTTCTCACCGCTGGGCCACAACACCCACGTGAAGACCAAGAACGCGACCTGCATGGCGCTGGCGACCAACCAGCCGGTTGCCCCCACGCGCAACCGGACGATGGAAGCGACGATCCTGAAGGACGACAAGGGCCAGACGCTCTACAAGGCCGACGGCACACCGTTCACGCTGCGCGACGCCAACCAGGAACAGGCTTTCGAGCCGATCTACAGCTACGCGGTCATCACCGACAGCGAAGAGGGCCTGATCCTCGTCAACATCGACACGATGGCCGATGGCGAGTTCCGCAACAACAAGCTCAAGCGCGCGGTAACCTGGAACCCGGATCACGTGCTCGACGGTGCGCGGCACATCGTCCTGGCGGGCGAAGTGGCCTACATCACCGCCAAGGCCGGACTCGTCGTCGTCGACCTGCACGACCCGCTGCACCCGCAGCTCTCGGCCGTACGCCCGCTTGAGGACGCGCGCGCCAGCGCAGTCCAGTTCCGCTACCTGTGGGTGACCGACAGGGACGGCCTCAAGCTCTTCGACGTCACCAACCTGCGCAACCCGATCGCGGTGCCCCAGGCAACCGTGCCGCTGGCCGATGCCCGCCGCATCTACGTCGCACGCACTTACGCTTATGTCGCGGCCAAGCAGGACGGCCTCGTCATCGTCGACGTACGCAGCCCGCCCAACCCGCGCATCTACCGGAAGGTGACTTTCGACGGGCAGCTCAACGATGCCGAAGACGTCATCGTCGGTTCGACCAATGCCTCGCTCTTCGCCTATGTCGCGGACGGCCGGAACGGCCTCAAGGTCCTGCAGCTCACGTCACCGTCGAGCCAGCCGAACTTCTATGGCTTCTCGCCCGCGCCCAAGCCCGAGCTGATCGCATGGGCCAGGACGCCAAGCCCGGCCCGCGCCCTCTCCAAGGGCCTCGACCGCGACCGCGGTGTCGACGAGACCGGTGGCCAGATGGCCGTTTTCGGTCGCCTGGGCTCACGCCCCTTCACCCGCGAGGAAATGGAGCGCCTGTTCGTCAACCGCCGCGGCGTGCCCTTCAAGGTCACCGACGAGGTCGACATGAGCGTGTGGATACCCAAGCGCTGAGGCAGCCTTGAACTTGGGCTGAGGGCCTTGCGCTCCCGGCCTTCGACAGGCTCGGGGCAAGCGGGGAGCTTGAATCGGGGTGGCTTGCCTCGTCATGGCGAACGGTCGAAGGCAAGGTGGGCATGTCGCCGGTGCCGGAGCGCTTCCGGAACCGCGCCGGAGTCAGTCTCAGTCGGGCCGTTCGCCCACGATCACGCGCACCACTTCCTGGAACGCCTCGTCATACCGCGCCAGAGCATCGAGCGCGCCGACGGGTTCGGTGTGCGAGACGAGACGGCGGCCATCCCAGCGATGCAGGGCATAGACCGGCAACTCGGCGGAGATCATCGCGCGTCCGTCCGGCCTGTCCGGGTCCACCGGGTTCAGGTCGAGCGCAACCGTCGCTGCGGTGGAGCCGACCACGGTGACCGGGATGCCTTCCCACAAGGTGTGGATCGGGCGATGCAGGTGCCCGGCAACGATCCCCTTGATCTGGGCGTGGCCCGAGACGGCTTCGATCAGACGGGCGATCCACGGTTCGCGCTCGTCGCTGTCGAGCCAGTCGATCCCGCTTTCGAACGGCGGGTGATGCATGGCGATGACCGTCGGCCGATCCGGGTACGCCGCCAGTTCCGCGGACAGCCACGCCGCCCGTGCCGCGCAGAAGGCGCCGCCATGACGGCCTTCCTCCAGCGTATCGAGTACCAGTACCCGCAGCGGGCCGAGATCGATCGCGTACTGCACGAAACCGCCATTGTCCGGGCAGTCGGGAAAGGCTTCGAACATCGCCGCGCGCATGTCGTGGTTGCCCACCATCGGTGCCACCGGGAACGGACAGTCGCGCACCATCTCCGCCAGCCGCGTGTAGCTTTGCAGGTCGCCGAACTCGGTCATGTCGCCGGACATGAGCAGAAGATCGGGCCGGTTGGGCCCATCCACCAGGCGGTCCAGCACCGCTTTCAGGCGATGCGTGTTGTAGCCCCCCGTTTCGCTTCCGCTGAAACCGATGTGCAGGTCCGTAATCTGTGCGATCAGCACTTTGGCATCCTTGTGAAGCCTGCGTTGATGCCATTCATGGGCCTTACTCCCTCCGAAGTGCGACCTTCTTAGGAGATGACGGGTTGACGTCCGGTTTCCGGTCCGCCGAACCCGTCTCGGTGATGTGATAACCATGACACATCGCGCAGCTCGATGGCACCTTCGATTTGGGTGCGTCTTCACCGAGATGGCACGTGCGGCAGGTCTTGATCCCCGGCAGCAGCACGTCACTGGCACTGGTCGAAGTGTCCGCCGCATGGCAGGTGGTGCACTTCTCCTGCTTGTGCGCGGCATGGTCGAACCAGCCGTGGTCGAAATAACGCATCGGCTGCGATACCGGCACGACGCCGGGCCGACCGTTGATCCGCGTCGGGCGGTGACACTCGCCGCAGATGCCGTCCTTCGACAACGCCACGTCGAGCTGCAGCCCCGGCCAGACGCCGCCGGAATATCGGAACTGGTATAGCCCGCCCTCGGCATATTCGCCCGGACGCTTGCGGTTGGAAACCAGCGGCTTGCTGTGATCCCACTTCGCCGCCAGCAGGTCTGCGGTCAGCTGCTCGACATCGCCGTGGCGCAGGCGGCGCACGATGCCGCCGACGCGTTCGTAGGCAAGGCTGTGGCAGCCTTCGCAGTCACGCTCCATGTCGATCGGCTTGAAGCGCACGCCCTCCTCCGTCTTGCGGTGGCAGTCCTTGCACTCCAGCCCGTTCGCACCGTAGCCCCTTTCGGTCCCGATGTTCTTGGCCATGCGCGCAACGCCGCCCATCGGATCGAGGTGAAGCTTGTGCGGGAAAGTCAGGCCGTTGTCTTCGCGCAGCTTCTTGTCGAGCGAGACGAAGGCCGGATGCCGGGTCACCGGATCGGTGATCACCCGCGCAGTGAACTGCGGGTGGAGCTTGCCGAAATCGCCGGCATCGCCCAGCCGCGTGTCGGGCAGGTTGCTCTTGAGCTGACCGTGGCAATCGGCGCAGAACTGCTGGCTGGGCGCGGTCAGGCGGGTCGGGCCCTTGTGCTCCGAGTGGCAGTCCTGACAGGCGCCGGGCCCTTCCTTGCCGAGAGCATGGGCGACCTTCCACAAGGCCGCCTGACCCAGCGGCAGGTTGCCCCGCGCCGAGGCCAGACGCGCTGCCGGTGCATGATCGTGCACGTCCTTGTGGCAGCTGCGGCAAGTCTCGTCCCGCACGGATTCGAACGGTTTGACGTGGCAGGCCACGCACTTGTTGGCCAGCGAGTGGTGGGCCAGGCTCAGTTCGCCCGGATTCCAGCTGCCGTCGTTGATGACGGTGCTCTTGTCCGCGACCTGCGGCCCTTTCACGCTCATGAGGTTGGTCACGATCGGCAGGGCCAGGAACGCCAGCACTATAACCACGGCCAGCGCCCATGACATGCGCCGCTTGCCCGGCAACACGCCGCCCAGCGAGAAGCCGCGCTTCTCCTCGAGGTTGCCCGAGCGGGTCGCCGCCGTTTCCGCCTTGCGGATGGTGAGCAGCACTGCGCCGTCCTCGTCCTGCGAGACGGTGATCCGGTAAGTGCCGAAGCCCAGTTCGGCGCCGCCGAGGCTGTCGATCGAGGCGGAGCGCGTTTCCGCGCCGTCGACAACGAAGCCGAGCGTGCCAACCGCCTCGACGCGCAGCCGCCCGCGGGAAACGACGGACACTTCGGCATGGCGCGGCTCGACGGCGAGGTCGGGCAGGTGAATGGTGTTTTCGGCCGAGCGGCCGATGGTGAGTGTTTCGCCGGCAATGTCTCGGTCGCGGACGATTTCGCGTCCGGTCGCGGTCTGCTCGATCTGGCGGATCCTGAAAGTCATGCCGCCCTCACCAGTAGTAGAACACGGAAACGATATGGGCGGTCAGCGCCGCGAGCAACGCCATCGTGGCGGGAACATGGACGTAGAGCCACACCTCCAGCATGGCCTTGAGCCGCATGTGTCGGCGCATCCTTTCGAGTTGGGCCTTGCGCCGTACCAGCAGCTTTTCCACCCGCTCGATCTCCGGATCGGCAGAGCCGGAAAGCGCCAGGCCTTCCAGTGCCTTCTGCGTCGCGCAGCCCGAATAGTGGCCCGAGAGGCGGCGCAGCAGGCCCGGCGAGAACGGGTCCTCTTCCAGTGCGGCCAGCACCAGATCGGAGGGTCCGCGCGCAAGCGGCTGCGCGGCTTCGTGGAGCTGGCGGTCGAGCGCGCGAATGGCGTCGACCATCTGTCCCTGCGTCATCTGTTCACGATTGGTACTGAGCGCGGTGGGCAGCGAGGCATAGGCCCAGATGCCGAACATGCCCGAGACAATCACCAGCATCATCAGCGCATAGGCCAGCGTGTGGACGTTCCAGCCCAGCTGGAAGCCGGTGTGCAGCGTCGCCACGACGATCAGCGAAAGGCCTAGGTAGACGTGGGCCGAAGTCCACGCCTTGAGCGACCAGCGTCCTTCGGTGATGGCGCGCTTGCGAATCCCCAGCAGCGACAGCCAGACGATCAGCAGGGCGCCGATGGTGCCCAGGGTATAGCCGATCCAGGTGCCGCCACCGGGGCGCGGCTTGGGATCGGTCAGGAAATAGGCGGCGATGCACACCACGCAGAGCGCGGTCGCGATCTTCATCCAGCGGAACCCGCGATGACGCAGGAAACCCTCGTGATCGCTGCGATATTCCCGGTTGGCGACGTGGCCGGTTTCGGATGCGCTTGCCATCATTCGCCCTCCGCCAGCTTGGCGACCGAGAGGAAAGCCTCCGGCGAAACGCGGATCGCCGCCCCGGTGGGACAGGCGCGAACGCAGGACGGACCGCCCTCGATCCCCGCGCACATGTCGCATTTGATCGCCTGCTTGGGCCGCTCGACGCCATCGGCATGCGCCTTGCGCCAGGCCTTGCTCGGCTCACCCGGCCCCGGCCCCTTGCCGAGGAACAGCCACGAGAGGATCGAGGGCTTCTTCGGCGGGACCGAATCCATGCGGATCACGCCATAGGGGCAATTGCGTTGGCAATTGCCGCAGCCGATGCAGGTCTCGTCGATGAAGACTTCGCCGTCGGGGCCGCGCTGGATCGCATTGGGCGGGCAATCCGCCATGCAATGCGGATGTTCGCAGTGACGGCACGAAGTCGGCACATGGAGGTGCGCATAAGTGGTCCCCGCCTCGCGGTCGAGCCGCGAAAGGCCGTCGTGACTGTCGGCGCAGGCTTTCTCGCAGTTGTCGCAGCCCACGCAGAGCGTCTCGTCGATCAGCAGGACGTCGGTCGCCTCGCCGATGCCGTTGTCGACAAGGAACTGCGCGGTCTGGGAATACATGTCGACGACGCTGGAGAAGTTCTCCTTGCGCCCTTCGACGAAGGTATTGATCTCGCGCCGCCGCTCCATCTCGGCGAAGGCCTTCTGCTTGAGCTGCGGCTTGCGCGCCAAGAGGCGCACGAAGGCTTCACCCGGCAGGCGGATCACTTCGGACTTGATCGCCGATCGCACTGTCGCGGAACGGCGCGAACCATCGATCACCGCCATCTCGCCGACATAGGCGCCGGCCGGAAGATAGCTGAGGAACACCGGCTTGCCGCCGATCTGGCGCTCGACGATCATCGAGCCGCGGCGGATGATGAAGATGTCGGTGCCTTCCTCGCCTTCCTTCATCAGCACTTCGTTGGCGCGCAGTTCCCTGACTTCCGCGCCGTCGACCAGTTCGGCGATGTCTTCCGGCGTGAGGCCCGAACCGAAGATCTGGAGCAACTGGCGCTCGATGGCGATGCGGTTGACGACCTTGGCCGCGGCCGGGGCCGTCGCCATCATCTTCAGCGCGGCGGCGCGCGAGAGTTCGACAACGATCAGGTCCTGCGCCGCACGTACGGTGGACCCGCGGCGACGGCCGGAAATCAGGCCGACTTCGCCGAAGATGGACCCCTGCCCGATCGGTACGGTAATCGAGGGATCGTCCTTGTTGACCTCGACCGCGACCGAACCTTCGGCGATGGCGAAGAGCGAGGAGCCCGGCTCGTTGCGCTCGAACACCGCCTCGCCCTTGCGGAAAGCGCTGACATCGGAATCGAGCATCAGTTCGCGCAGCTGGAGCGCTGAAATGTCGCGGAAGATCTCGATCCGGCTGCCGAACAGTTCAAGCCATTCGTCGACGCTGCGCTGGCCCGGCAGGGTCGCGAACTTTTCGGCCAGGATCGGTTCGTCGGCAGGCTTGAGATCGGTATTCCCGTTGAGGAACTCGACGACGTCATAGCCCTGGTTCATGCAGTGCTTGATTAGCGGATAGCCCGCCAGTGCGCCGATGACGTGGATGCCCGGGCGCGTCGTCTCGAACACCGGCGACAGCACCGGGAACGCCTCGCGCTCGGGACTGGTGAACTCGATGCCGCAATCCTCGACGAACTTGCGCGGCGGGGCCGAGCCGGTGCGCGCGATGATGCGGTCGCAGCGAATGGTTTCCTGTCCGTCGCGCGTATCGAGAACGAGTTCGCCCGGCCGGACTTCAGCCGGGGTCGTCTCGTTGCGGATGATGATGCGCCCGGCGGCTTCGGCTTCGGTCAGCAGCTTGACGTTGGCTTCCTTGGCACGCGCGAATTCGGTGCCGCGGTTGAGGATCGTGACGACATTGCCCTGCGCCGGATCGGCGGCGAGGCCCAGGGCGTTCTCGATCCCGGCGTCACCGGTACCCACGACCGTGATGTGCTCGTCCACATATTCGGTCGGATCGTCTAGCTGGTACTGGATATGCGGCAGGTCGGCGCCGGCGCAGCGCAGGCGGTTGGGGTTGCCCTGCGTGCCGATGGCCAGGATCACCGCTTCGGCCTCGATGGTGTCGCCGCCCTTGAGCGTCAGGACGAACGCGCCCTTTTCGCCTTCGATCTTAGTCACTTCGGCATTGTAGCGCACGGTGACCGCGTTGCTGGCGGCCTGCTCGTCCCAGATCCCCAGGATCTGCTCACGCTTGCCCGCATCGAACTCGAAATCGGACCGCAGCACCAGCGACGAAGGCGTCGCCATGACGTGCTTGCCCTTCTGGTACTTGAAGATGGTATCGGACAAGTGATCGGTCTTTTCCAGCAGGACATGCGACATGCCCAGCCTGGCCGCCCTGCCCGCCGCGCTCATGCCTGCAGGGCCGGAGCCGATAATTGCGATACGGACGCGATCTTTCACAACTTCCCCCTCGTCGTGCCGACCGAACATTGCAATGCCACACGAAAAACCGCATTTGCCCAAAGCTGATCCGTGGCCTGCCCCCTCAGCCGACAATACTGTAATGAATGGGAAATCGCGATGACACAACCGACGACGACAATATTTCGTCCGCAAAGAATCGCTCTGGTAATTGCAGGACTTGTCGCAGCAGGCGCTGTCGGAGCCGCGATACTGCGCGATGACGAGGTTAACACTGCGTCAGGCAACGCGGCAATGGCCGCTTCAGCGTCTTTGCCGGCCAGTGCCTCGATCGACGATCTGGAACAGGCGACCAGGGATTCGCCCAAGGATTCAGCCGCCTGGCAGCGACTGGGGCTGGCGTATTTCGAGGCGGCGCGATTCGCCGAGGCCGCCAATGCCTATGGCAAGGCAACCGAGCTGGCGCCGGGTATTGCCGTCCTGTGGTCTGCGCTTGGCGAGGCACGGGTCATGGCCAGCGATCGCGACCCGATGCCGCCGCAAGCCGTCAGCGCTTTCGAAAAGGCCATCGCCATCGACCCCAAGGACCCGCGCTCGCGCTACTTCATGGCGGTGAAGCGCGACCTGTCCGGAGATCATCAGGGCGCTGTGAACGACTGGCTTGCCCTGCTCGAAGACAGCCCCGCCGATGCGCCGTGGCGCAGCGACCTCATCCGCACGATCGAACAGGTCGGCAAGATTCACAAGATCGACGTTGCCGACAAGCTCGCCGCTGCGGACAGGAAGGCTGCCTCCAGCGCACCGATGGACGCTTCGCTCCCGGTCGCAGCCCGCGGCATTCCCGGGCCCACTGCACAGGATCTCGCCAATGCCTCGCGCCTGGCACCAAGCGAACAACGCAACATGGCCGATGGCATGGTGGCAAGCCTCGAACAGCGGTTGGCAAACGATCCTTCCAACATCGACGGATGGGTCATGCTGATGCGCAGCCGCCGCATGCTAGAGCAACCGGAAAAGGCGCAAAAGGCTCTCGCCGATGCCATCGCCGCCAATCCGGGCAAGGCCGATTACCTGCGCCAGCAGGCCGGAATGCTCGGCATTCGGGAGAAATAGGAGCACCGCGGGGACTGGAGGATCAGCCCTCCCGGCGTTCGTCGCGCGCCCTTTCCGCCGGTGGGAACATCTCCACCAGCAAGCCGAGAATGCCGAGGTTCACGCCGGGCGCCAGAACGGCGGCCGCCAGTGAACCCAGCCCTGCGCGGTCGGCCAGCAGGTTCCACGGCAGGCCCAGCGGCATGAGGAAAGCGCCCGAGAGCGGGTCCTTCTCCTGCCCGAACCAGCCGAACGTGCCCACAGTCAGCGCCAGGAGCGCGAGAATGTAGAGCACCAGAAATATCCCGAAGAGCCATCTCATCTTCGTATTTCTCCATGGCATTGCAACTGGCCGCAAACAGACATCGCAGGGCACGCGCAAGGCTTCAAAGGTTGCCCTCGCTACCGGTGTACATGACCTCGACAATGGTGGCGTCGCGATTGCCCCTGCACAGCCACGGGGCCTGAGCCCCTCGGACATTCACGTATATCTTTACCGTCGGCCCGCTTTCATCGATGCGCCGCGTGCTGATGACGGTCGCGCGGGTCACATCCCCCACGCTGGCAAGGCACTTGGATTCAAGGCCGCTGAGCCCGCCGGCGAGGTCACGAACCGGCGGCGTCTCGGGAATGCGCGGCCCGGCTTGGGCGACTGGCGACGGGGCCGCAGGCGGCTCAAGCATTGCAACCGAGGCTTCGCTGGCAATGGCCATAGGCTCGGCATCGGTCGTGGCCTCCTCGCTTGGCGGCACGAGCGGCTTTTCGCCACTGCCCGTACCGCAGCCTTCCGAGGCGAGCGACAGACCGGCAAGAATAGATATCCCAAGGCCATGACGGGCGACGCGCGCAATCATGGCCGGTACCGCGCCATGGTGACAATTTTCCGCCCCCTGCCCATCTCGGTGGTTATGCAGGCAGGGGACGGAAAGTCATGAGAGGGACGCCGCCCTGCGGGGACGACCTCCATCAGGCCCTGTAAGCCGGGCTCGATCGCCAGAAAGTCTGCCGGAGAAGAAGCGTTCGGTCGCCCGACGAATGACGGCGACGCACTTCGGGCATCGACGCTCCCGAAAAAAGAATAGTCCTGCCGCGCCACTGCTTCTCTCTCCATTCTTCAAGGAAAGGATCGCATAGAGTTCAGAGTCTTGTCAGGTTAATGCGGGCAGTCATCCAGTTCAACGCAAAACAAGTCTGGTAAACCGGGCACTTAAGAAAAGCACCCAGATCAGCTCTTTATTTCTATATTTACTTTGAAAGCACCCGCTCCACGCGGCAGGCCGACTGCCTTGTCGCAATTATACAATTTTCCGGCGACAACTCACGATCAGCCACCTTCGGGCTTCTGCGGTAATGACGGAAATATGCCGAAATTCGCGATCGGCAATCAGTTTCGCGCCGAGGGAAGTCCCGACGCCAGAAACGAGGAGCTTTGCAGTTGCCTTGATTCCAGCGCCGGGACCAGTGCCGTACCGGCTACGCAATAGCAGGGGGGCTTGTACCGGCCGGCGTTAACGGATGAATCATCAGCGGGTCATGGCGCTAGTCTGACTTGACGATTCCCCTCGTGGCAGAGCGTCGGACAGTTGGTTTTATCCGCGAATGGGGTCTTCACGGCCGTCAAATTCAAGACGAATTGGGAAGCACGTCTCATCAGGCTGCCCCTCACTCTTCCACTAACCATGGAAACTATCATAAGTTATAAGAAGCGGCGAAACGAATTCGTCCCAAAGCAACAACGATTAAACTTATTTAACAGCAGAAAGGCGCCAGTTTCGCGCGCGGGTCTGCTCGAACTCGCGAAGAACGTCACAATTTCCGGCAGCATAACCGGCGTGGAAGTCGGGAGAGCGCAAGGATCGCGAACTTGCCGGAGCACCTATCGCGCGATCCCCGCCCAGGCTCGCTTAACGGTTGGGCAAGGCCTTGAGCACGAACTGCATGCAGACCAGGATCAGCGCCACCGCGAACGTATCGGCGAACAGGTCTCCCCATTCCGCATCGCGATGCAGCGCAGGAAGCATTTGCACCACTTCGATCAGGCCACCCACGACCACCAGGCCGAGCGCCAGCAGCAACCGGGGAATACGCGGATAGGCCAGCGTCCCCAGGATCGCCAGACTCGCAAATGCCGCCATGTGCTGGATTTTATCCGGCACGATGCCGTGCAGGTCGTTGGAATTGGGCAGGATCGCCATGAAGATGGCAAAGCCCATCGCTGTCCAGAAGGCTATTTTGAGATATTTTTGCACCGCAACATTATCGACGAGCCCGATACCGACTTCAATAGGATTTCGCTTCAATACGACTGCGATTTATTATCGCTTCGCCTCCGTCCGCGACCTTGCCCCAATCCCTGGCCTGCCGCCCTGCATCCCCATCGACCGGGTCGAAATCATCGACGCGGACATGGCCTGGCGGCGACCGCCGCGGTTCATGGCACATGGCCTGCAAGCGCATCTTCAGGATCGAAAATTCGCAATCGCCCCACAGCCGAGGACTGAATCTCGCGAGGAAATGGCGCGCCCGGCAGGGTTCGAACCTGCGACCCCAAGCTTAGAAGGCTCGTGCTCTATCCAGCTGAGCTACGGGCGCGCACGCGGGTCCCCATAGCGCGGTTCTTGCGCCGCGCAAACCGCGAGTCTTGTTGAAAGTCCCCTTTGCCTGCACGGCGTTGCAGGTTACGCACAGGAGATGAGCACGCAGCCCGACGCGCACCGCAACCTGACCCGTCTCGACGGACAAACCGGCGCCCGCCGCCATTTCCGCTATTTCGACTACGTGATGACCGCCTTCGTGGTGATCCTGCTGCTGTCGAACCTGATCGGGGCGGCCAAGCAGGCGCAGGTCGCGCTGCCGTTGGTAGGCACGATCACGTTCGGGGCGGGCGTGCTGTTTTTCCCGATTTCCTACATCATCGGCGACGTGATGACCGAGGTCTACGGCTACGCCAATGCACGCCGGTGCATCTGGGCCGGATTCTTCGCGCTGCTGTTCATGGTCGTCATGTCGCTGGTGGTCGTCAACATTCCCGCAGCGCCGGACTGGGCGCTTGCCTCGGCCAGCTACATGGTCGCGGGCAAGGAAGTGACTGCGCCCAACCAGGCGGCCTACTACGCGATTTTCGGGCAAACGCCGCGGATCGTCTTCGCCTCGCTGGTCGCGTTCTGGGCCGGTGAATTCGTCAATTCCTTCGTGCTGGCGCGGATGAAGGTGCTGACCGCGGGCCGCTTCCTGTGGATGCGCACGATCGGCTCGACGATCTTCGGCGAAGGCGTGGACAGCGCGCTGTTCTATCCGCTCGCCTTCCTCGGCGTTCCCGGTTTCACGCCGCACACGGTCGCGATGCTGGCGCTGACGCAATGGATCATCAAGACGCTGTGGGAAGCGGTGCTGACGCCTGCCACCTACCTTGTCGTCGGCTTCCTCAAGCGGCGCGAGGGCGTGGACGTCTATGACGACAACACCGACTTCAACCCCTTCGCCAAGACGGAAGCGGTGTAAGCCTGCAAGCGGGGTCGCAATGACGGCATTGAGCGGCTAGGCACGCGGGCGATGGCCCTGGACCGCATCCTCCTGTCCCGTTTCCGCAACCACCGCGAGACCGCGGTGGAAGGCACGGCGCAGTTCAACCTGCTGGTCGGGGAGAACGGCGCGGGCAAGACCAATGTGCTCGAAGCGATCTCGCTGATGGCCCCGGGGCGCGGCCTGCGCCGGGCTGGCCTTGCCGACATGCCCGCGCAAGGCAGCGAAGGCGGCTTTGCCGTCAGCGCCTCCCTGATGACGCCGGATGGAGAACCGGTCCGGCTCGGCACCGGCGTCTCCGCCGAGCGCCCCGGACGCCGCCTCGTCCAGATCAACGGCGCCGAAGCTCCGGCGGTAAGGCTGGCCGAATGGCTCTCCATAGGCTGGCTGACCCCCGCGATGGACCGCCTTTTCGTCGAAGGAGCCGGGGCGCGGCGGCGGTTCCTCGACCGCTTGGTGCTGGCGGTGCGGCCCGACCATGCCGGGCACGCGACCCGCCTCGAAAATGCCCTGCGCGAACGCAACCGCCTGCTCTGCGACGACATGCCGCCCGATTCGCGCTGGCTCGATGCCATCGAGCTTCAGATCGCCGAAGCCGGCGCGGCCGTCGCCTCTGCCCGTGCGGATCTCGTCGCCCAGCTCGACGCGACGCTGATGGCCCTGCCGGATTCTCCCTTCGCGCGCCCCTCGCTCGCCTACCAGCCGGGCGGTCCGATCGAGGCAGACGCCCTGGCCCGCGCCTTGCGGGAGGGACGGCCGCGCGACCGGGCGGCACAGCGCACCCTGACCGGCCCGCACCGCGACGAAGTGGCGGTGACCATGGCCGGCAAGGGCCAGGCCGCCGCCGAGTGCTCGACCGGTGAACAGAAGGCTATGCTGATCGCGATCACGCTCGCCCACTCGCAGCTGCTGGAAGATACCAGCGGCAGCCGCCCGCGCCTGCTGCTGCTCGACGAAGTTGCCGCCCATCTCGACCCCGTGCGCCGCGAAGCCCTGTTCGACCGCCTGCGCGCGGGCTCAGCGCAGGTCTGGCTGACCGGAACCGAACTCGCTCCCTTCGATGCCATTGCGGCCGAAGCCGCCGTCTGGGAAGTCCGGGCCGGCGCGGTCCGCCGGTTGGGGTAAGAGGAGCGGCTTTACCCGCCCATCCTGCGCAGGGATGACGCCTGAGATCAGGGCGCAATCCTCTCCTCACCAGCAGAGGCGGTTGGCGGCACGGCCTTCTCGTCACCCTGCGCCGCTTCGGAAGCTTCGGCTTCCGCGCCGGTCGGCAGGGCATCGGCCACATCGTCCACCGTCGCCGTCACGATGGCATCCACGCCAAGCGCGGTCGGATGCATGTGGTCCTCCTGCATCAGGTCCGGCTTGTCGATCACCGGCTGGAGGAAGAAGGGCACCAGCGCCGCGTCGTACTTTTCCGCGAGCTGGGCATAGATCGGGTTGAACTTCGCCGCGTAGTCCTTGCCCAGGTTCGGCGCGGCAAGCATGCCGAGCAGGACAACCTTGATGTTCTCCTGCTTGAGGCGCTGCAGGATCGCTTCGAGGTTGTTGCGCGTCGTTGCCGGGGGCAGCCCACGCAGCATGTCGTTACCGCCCAGACTGATGATGGCCAGTTCGGGCTTTTCCTTCTGGCTGCTCAGTGTGAAGTCCAGCCGCTCCAGCCCGGCCTCGGTGGTGTCGCCAGAAACCCCGGCATTGATGACCCGCGCATTGATGCCGCGCCCACGCAGCGCCTGCTCGAGCCGGTCGGGATAGCTTTCGCCATCGTTGAGACCGTATCCGGCAAGCAGGGAATCCCCGAAGGCGAGGATCGGGCGCTCCGGTCCCATGACCGGGATGGCCGGCGGCGCTTCGAGCGCACTCATGGTCTCTTCGGCAACCGGCGGCGTCGCGGCCTTGTCGCAGGCGGCGAGCGCCAGCGGGAGCATGAGCAGGGAAATTGTCAGTGCGCGCAAGGCTTTCTCCTTGTAGGATCGCCCTTTGCTATCCCATATGGGGGCGGTGACAAGCCTTTCCCGACATTCCAACGCCTCCATCGTTGCCCGTGACCTGCGCCTGACGCTGGGCAGCGGAGGCAGCGCCGTCGAAATCCTCAAGGGTGTCGACCTGACCGTGCCGCAAGGCCAGACCCTTGCCCTGCTTGGCCCGTCCGGCTCGGGCAAGTCGTCGCTGATGTCGGTCCTGTCCGGACTGGAACGGGCAAGTTCGGGCAGTTTGTCGGTTGCCGGCGAGGATTTCGCCGGGATGGACGAGGACGCGCTGGCCCGTGCCCGGCGCGGCCGCATCGGCGTGGTCCTGCAGGCCTTCCACCTGCTGCCGACGATGACCGCATTGGAAAACGTGGCGACACCCTTGGAACTTGCCGGGATGTCCTCGGCCCGCCAGCGCGCCGAAGAGGAACTGGCCGCCGTCGGCCTCGACCATCGCCTCACCCACTATCCCGCGCAATTGTCCGGCGGTGAACAGCAGCGCGTGGCCATCGCCCGCGCCCTCGCCGCGCGGCCTTCGCTGGTCTTCGCTGACGAGCCGACCGGCAATCTCGATGCTCGAACCGGTTCGACGATCATCGACCTGCTCTTCGCCCGGCGCGAGGAAAGCGGCGCGACACTGCTGATCATCACCCACGACGAAAACCTTGCCAGCCATTGCGAACGGATCGTCACCATCGCCGACGGGCGCATCGCCAGCGACACGATGCCGGCATGAGCGCAAGTCTGCCCTGGGCAACTGCCTGGACCATCGCGCGGCGCGATCTTTCGGCGCGGTTCAAGGGGCTGCGGCTGCTGCTCGTCTGCCTGTTCCTGGGCGTGGGCGCGATTGCGGCCATCGGCACGCTGACCGGCTCGATCGAGAGCGAACTGGCAACGCGCGGGCGGCAGATCCTGGGCGGTGACGTCGAATTGCGGGTCTGGCAGCGCGGGCTGACCGAGGCCGAACGCAAGGTCCTGCAGCCGCTCGGCACGATTTCCAATGGCCTGCGAATGCAGGCGATTGCCCAGAAGGGCGATCTCACCGCCCCGGTGGCCCTCAAGGCAGTCGACGGGGACTGGCCGCTCTACGGCAAACTCACCCTGCGCGACGGACGCAAGGTCGGCGCACCGCCCGAGGGGACGGTCTGGATCGCGCAAGGCACGGCCGAGCGGCTGGGCGTGAAAGTGGGAGACAGCTTCCGGCTGGGCGGCCAGCCGCAGAAAGTCGGGGGGATCATCGCTTCCGATCCCGAACAGCTCGGCGAAGGCTTCTCGCTGGGCGACACCGCGATCTCGGCCATCGGCCTGCCCGAACGCGCCGGACTGACCGCGCCGGGTGCCATGTACCGCAGCGCGATCCGCCTCAAGCTGAAAGGCGGACGCAATCCCGACGCTGTCAAGGAGCAGATCGAGAAGCGCTTCCCCGATGCCGGTTTCGAAATCCGCACCCGCGACCGGGCCGCACCCTCGACCGAGCGCTTCGTGCGCCACATGGGCGAATTCCTCGTCCTCGTCGGACTGGCCGCGCTCGTCATCGCGGGCATCGGTATCGGTGGCGGGGTTTCCTCCTACCTCGAGGCCCGGCGCAACTCGATTGCCACGCTCAAGGTGCTGGGCGCGACCAGCGGCGACATCGCGCGGATCTACCTGCTGCAAGTCGGCGTCGCCGCCTTGGCGGGCAGTCTTGCAGGACTGCTGGCGGGCGTGCTGGTCACGCCGCTGCTGGCCGAGGCGCTCGGCTCCCTGTTGCCGGTCGACACGGGCTTCACCGTGTCCCCCGTGGCCCTCGCCACGGCTGCGGCCTACGGTCTCCTCGTCGCGCTGGTCTTTGCCGCGCCGCCACTGGCGCGGGCACGTTCCTTCCCGGCGATGGCGCTGATGCGCGCGCGGGTTTCGCCGCTTTCGGCCGACCGCAAGGCCCTGCTGCTGCCGGTCGGCCTTGGCCTTGCCGCGATTGTCGCCCTGGCCCTGCTCAATGCCGCGCAGCCGATGGTAACATCCGGCTTCCTGGCAGGCGCGGCGCTGATGCTGGGCATTCTGGCGCTGCTCGGCCATGGCATCGGATTTCTGGCAAGACGCCTGCCACGGCCTGCCAACCCGATGCTGCGGGCCGGACTGGCGAACCTGCACCGCCCGGGCGCGCAGACCGGCGCACTGGTCACCGCGCTCGGCTTCGGCCTCTCTGCCTTCGTCCTTATCGCCGGGGTCCAGACCAGCCTTGATGCCAATATCCGCCGCACCTTGCCGGCACGCGCGCCGGACTTCTTCGTGCTCGACGTGCCGCAGGACCGCGCTGGCGAATTCCGCAATGCCGTCGAGCAGACCGTCCCTGGCGCCGGATTGAAGCTGGTGCCCAACATGCGCGGACGGATCATCGCCTATGGCCCCAGGGACCACATGACGCGCGTCTCCGACCTCGAGGAGATTCCCGAGGGCGCCTGGGCCCTGCGCGGCGAACGCGGTCTGACCTATTCGGTGAACGTGCCCGACGGCAGCACGGTGACCTCCGGAAAATGGTGGCCCGAGCTCTATCGCGGCGAGCCGCTCGTCTCGCTCGACGAGGAGTTCGCCAATATCGTCGGCCTCAAGGTGGGCGACTACGTGACCATCGGTCTGCTCGGCGTGGAACGGACCGCGAAGGTCGCCGCGCTGCGCCGGATCGACTGGGACACGATGGGCTTCAACTTCGTGCTGGTCTTCTCACCCAATGCCCTTGCCGATGCGCCGCACAAGCTGGCCGCAACCATCGAAGTGCCACCCGGCACGTCGACCGCAGGATTGCTGCCGAAGCTGGCGCGCGCATTCCCGTCGAGTTCGGTCATCGAGACCGGCAGCATCCTGCGCGAGGCGCGAGATCTGCTCGGCCAGATGTCGGTCGCGATCCTTGCCGCGGCATCGGTTGCAGTGCTGGCGGGGCTGGCAGTGCTGTTCGGCGCCATCGCCGCCGCGCGCGCCAGCCGGACCTATGACAACGTGATCCTGCGTGTGCTGGGCGCGAGCCGGGCCCAGCTTCTGGCCCTGCAAGTGGCGGAATACGGCCTGATCGCGCTGGTCCTCGCCCTCGTCGCGCTGGCAAGCGGCAGCGCCATGGCCTGGGCGGTGATCGTCAAGCTGTTCGAATTCGAATGGCTGCCCGACTGGTCCCGCGTCATCGCAGTGCTGTGCGCCGGGCTTGCCCTCATCCTGACTTTCGCGCTCGCCGGTTCGCTGCCGCTCCTGCGGGCGAAACCGGCGCGCGCGCTCAGGGAGCTTTAGGCGAAGACCTGCGCCCCCGTCGGGTCCTTGGGATCTTCGCCGAAACGGTTCGGGCCGGGCGTGCCGGGCAGGAACATGATCACGATCAGCGCGATGTTCGCGATGAAGCCGACCAGCGGCACCATGCTCAAGACGATGAAGCCCAGGTACCACCAGCCGCTCATGTCGCGGTCATGCAGGCGGCGAACCGTGACCGCGATGCTTGGTACGATCACCGCAAGACCGTAAATGCCGATCAGGGCGAGCGGCAGCATGGTTCCCGCGCTGAACAGGGCCCCGGTGACATCGCCGCCAGCCAAGGCCGAGAACGACAGGCCCATCACGCCGGCCAGAACCCCCAACAGGGCGATGACGATGACGTTGAGCAGGGTGAAAGCCCAGTATTCCATGCGCCGCGAACGGCCGGAGAATTCGGCGTAGCGCCGAAACGGCATGAACATGTATTCGATCATGTAGGGCCCCTCTCGATAGAATTGCCGCACTATAGTCCAGTTCACTCCTCCGGCAAGTTAACGCCCTGGCAGCGGGCGAGACGCAGGAGCAGAAGGCCCGACGCAGAAAAAAGGGATGCAAAACCGCCTGGCTTCGCACCCCTGCATCAGTCAGCCGGTCCCGCGTCTCCTCCCTTGCCGCGGGTCAGCCTGCGCCTTCGCCTCAGAAGCGATAGCGCGCCGCCACGCCGTAAGTGCGCGGCTGGTTCGGGTAGCCGGAAATCGAGCCAGGCTGCGCCGGGCTGTCGAATATCTGCAGGATCGTCCGGTCGTTGAGCAGGTTGCGGCCCCATACCGACAGTTCTACGCCGCTCGCCATCGCATAAGTCAGCGAGGCGCTCAGCTCATTGATGTCCTGCTTGAAGTCGCGCGCCGCCTGGATCGCGGCGGTGGCATCGACGATGGCTCCGCTCGTATCCGTCACAGTCAGCCCGGGCAGGCCCTCCACCAGCATGAACGGCGCTTCGTAGTGATAATCGCTGCGCAGGATCAGAGCATCGCCGTTGCCGATCTCCTGCCTGTACTGGCCGCCGAAGGTGACCGAGAGCGGCGAATATCCCGGCGGCGTCGAACCGCTGATATCGCCCACGCCCGACTCCACGAAGCTGTTGTACTTGCCGTCGAGGTAGGTCATCGACAGGCTCAGGAGGAGCGGCTCGACCGGCTTTGCCGTGCCTTCGAACTCAATGCCGAAGACCGACTGCTTGCCTGCATTGGCGAGCAGGAAGCCCGAACCGGTAAAGATGTTCGACTGGAAGTTCCTGATGGTCTGCTTGAACACCGCAAGGTTGGCGGTAACAAGGCCCCAGTCCCCCTTCAGGCCGGCTTCGTAGACCGTCGAATCCTCCGGGTTGGCATAGCGACTGCCAGCCCGCAGGTTGGTGACGGCCAGCCCCTGCTGTCGCAAAGCGGCGAGATCGGTCGCGGTCGGACGGCTGTCGCGCGAGAGATTGACCGAAGCCGCCTTGTAGCCCGTCGCAAAGCTGGCATAGACGTTCACCGAAGGCGTCAGGTCATAGGCAACGCGAGCGGTGAAGCTGAAATCGCCGTCGCCGACCTTGCCGGCTTCCACGGCATTGGGCACGTTCATGAACGGCGGGAAGTACTGCAGATCCCGCAGCGGGGCGAGCGGATTGGCAGCCGGGTTGTTGGCATTGGCTGCCGCGTAATTGGCGGCGTCGCTCGCCGAAAAACCCTGCTGGAGCGCCCCTTGATACAGCAGCACCTGACGGAAAGGCGCGTAAGCCGCGGCATCCAGATCAATGCTCGCGAAAGTATCGTCCGATGTCGTTCCGGTCGCGAAGCGCTTCTTGTCGTGGGTATAGTTGAGCCCGCCCGTCACGGTCAGGCCCGGGGCGACCTCGAAGTCGAGCTGGCCGAAGAACGAATAGGCCTCGTTCTTGAGCTTGTAGGCTTCGGTCAGGCCGGTGCCCGGCGTATAGAACGTGCCGACATACTTCGTCGGATCGCCTTCCAGCGCACCGAAGGTCGTCTCCAGCGTCGGGATGCTCAGCGCACCGCCCGAAAGGCTTTGGACGAGGAAATTGGCATAGCCGCGTGCGTCGGTGCCCCAGAAGACTTCGTTGTTCTGGTCGATCTTCTCGTTGAAGTAGTAGGCGCCGAGAAGGCCGTGGACCCGCTCCCCAAGGTCGAAGTTCGCCCGCAGTTCCTGGGTGAAGGTCTTGATCCGCAGGTCCTGGAAATTGCGCTCCAGAAGGTCCGCGCTCGAAAAGTCGGAATCCTGGTCGGTCACGATGTTGGATCGACGATAGGAGGTGATCGAGGTCAGCTGGACATCGCCAAGGTCATAGTCGACCTGCCCGGAAAGGCCCCAGTTCTCGATGTCGTTGGTCGAGAGCCGGTTGTTGTAGGTGAAGTTGTCGAATTTCTCGTCCGGCTGGTTCACCGCGCCGCCCAGCGCGAAGATCGCCGCCGTCGGCAGGGCCTGACGCAGATTGACCGCGGCACAGCAATTCTCGTCGATCTTGCCGTAGTCGCCGATCAGGCGAACCTGCAGATTGTCGTGGTTGTCGAACAGCAACTGACCCCGGGTGAACCAGCGGTCGCGGTCGTTGGTGCGTTTGCCGGTGCCAAGGTCGCGGACCATGCCGTCGCGCCTGTTGAGCCCGCCGGCCAGGCTCACCGCGATCGTGTCGCTGATCGGCCCGGTGACGCGGCCCTTGAAGGTCACGGCATCGTAGTTGCCGTAAGTCGCCTCGAAATTGCCACCGAGTTCGAACCGGGGCTTCATCGTGACGATGGAGATCACGCCGGCCGAAGCATTCTTGCCGAACAGCGTCGATTGCGGCCCGCGCAACACTTCGATCCGCTCCACGTCCGGGAAGTCGGCGATCATCGAGGCGGAGCGAGACCGATAGACGCCGTCGACGAAGAGGCCCACCGAAGGCTCGATCCCGGCATTGTTGGCGCCATTGCCGAAGCCGCGGATGTAGAAGTTCGTGTTGGCCGAGCTTTGCAGCTGGTTCACGCGCAGCGAGGGCACGAGTGTCTGCAGATCCTTCAGATCGCGCACCTGCGCCCGCTCGATGGTCTCGCCACTGGTTACCGCAACGGAGACCGGCACATCCTGCAAGGTCTGCTCGCGCTTGGTCGCAGTCACGATGATTTCGTCGGCGGAAAGCGTGGAGCCTTCAGCGTCCTGGGCCATGGCGGCGGGCGTCAAGACACAAGCCGCCGCGGCAACGCCAGTCATCAGGCCAACACGTTCGAATTGACGGCGACGCGCCGTGGTCGCTCCGCGCGCACGGAAGAACTCCGCGGCGGCGGTTGCAGAAAAGCCTTTCATGCCATCCTCGCTGTACAAACCCGTCGGGCGGCCTGCGTCTATCGCTGCACAGTACGCGCCGCATTCAATGCTTCGACAATTACGAGGGAATTCAACGCGACACAATTAAGTCGTTGCCATCTTCGACAAATAGGCGATGCTTGTGGCACGCGCGCCACAGCAATTGTTCAATTGTCCGCACAAGCAGTACCGCTTGCCGGAATCACTCGCATCGGCTAAGGGCGCGGCAATTTTGCGGTGCAGCAAACAGCACCGCGATGATGCCATTTGGCCCCCTCGAATTGTAAGGCTAACGATGTCCGCCCCGCTTCCCTTGCGCAATATCGCGATCATTGCGCACGTCGACCACGGCAAGACCACGCTTGTGGACCAGCTTTTCCGCCAGTCCGGCACCTTCCGCGACAACCAGCGCGTGGAAGAGCGCGCGATGGACTCCAACGACCTCGAGAAGGAACGCGGGATCACCATTCTCGCGAAGCCGACCTCGATCGAGTGGAACGGCTACCGCATCAACATCGTCGACACGCCGGGCCACGCCGACTTCGGCGCCGAGGTGGAGCGCATCCTCTCGATGGTCGACGGCGTGATCCTTCTGGTCGACAGCTCGGAAGGCGCGATGCCGCAGACCAAGTTCGTCACCGGCAAGGCGCTCGGCCTCGGCCTCAAGCCGATCGTCGTCGTCAACAAGATCGACCGCCCCGACGGCCGTCATGACGAAGTTCTCGACGAAGTGTTCGACCTCTTCGTCAGCCTCGACGCCAATGACGAGCAGCTCGACTTCCCGACTCTCTACGCCTCGGGCCGCAACGGCTACGCCAGCTACGACCCGCTCGCCCGCGAGGGTACGCTGACCCCGCTGTTCGAGAAGATCGTCGAACACGTCCCCGCGCCGAACCTCGACGTGGACGCGCCGTTCTCGTTCCTCGCGACGCTGCTCGACCGCGACAACTTCATGGGCCGCGTGCTGACCGGCCGCGTCCAGTCGGGCACGCTCAAGGTCAACGACCCGATCCGCGCCATCGACATGGACGGCAAGGTGATCGAGACCGGCCGCGCCACCAAGGTCCTGACCTTCCGCGGCCTCGACCGCGTGCCGGTGGACGAAGCCCGCGCCGGTGACATCATCGCCCTCGCCGGCCTCGAAAAGGCCACCGTTTCGAACACGATCGCCGATCCCTCGGTCACCGATGCGATCCAGGCCCAGCCGATCGATCCGCCGACGCTGGCCATGCGCTTTGCCGTCAACGACTCGCCGCTCGCGGGCCGTGAAGGCGACAAGGTCACCAGCCGCATGATCCGCGACCGCCTGATGCGCGAAGCGGAAACCAACGTTGCCATCCGCGTCACCGAATCCGCCGACAAGGACAGCTTCGAAGTTGCCGGCCGCGGCGAACTCCAGCTCGGCGTCCTGATCGAGACGATGCGCCGCGAAGGCTTCGAGCTCGGCATCAGCCGTCCGCGCGTGCTGTTCGGCACCGACGAGGCAGGCAACCGCACCGAACCGTATGAAACTGTCGTGATCGACGTCGATGACGAATACTCTGGCACCGTCGTCGAGAAGATGCAGCGCCGCAAGGCCGAGCTGACCGACATGCGTCCCTCGGGTGCCGGCAAGACCCGCATCACCTTCTCGGCCCCGTCGCGCGGCCTGATCGGCTACCACGGCGAGTTCCTTTCGGACACCCGCGGCACCGGCATCATGAACCGCCTGTTCGAGAAGTACGACGCGCACAAGGGCGCCATCGAGGGCCGCCTTAACGGCGTGCTGATCTCGAACGGCACCGGCGAAGCGGTTGGCTATGCGCTCAACTCGCTGGAAGACCGCGGCGTGCTCTTCGTTAAGCCGCAGGAAAAGATCTACGAGGGCATGATCATCGGCGAAAACGCCAAGCCCGACGATCTCGAAGTCAACCCGATGAAGTCGAAGCAGCTGACGAACTTCCGTTCGACCGGCAAGGACGACGCCATCCGCCTGACCCCGCCGCGGGTCATGACGCTCGAGCAGGCGATCGCCTACATCGACGACGACGAAATGGTCGAAGTCACGCCGCAGTCGATCCGTCTGCGCAAGGCGATCCTCGATCCGCACGAGCGCAAGAAGGCCAGCCGCAAGAAGGAAGCGGCGTAAACCGATCCAAAAAGCCTCCCCGGGCCATCTCGGGGAGGCTTTTTTCTTGGTGCGGGTCAGGCCGATTCGCCCGCAGACCTCGGCTCGCCCTGAGCCTGCCGAAGCGTACAATGCGTCACTGCACAATCGGCTTGCCGCGCGCGCGGCACGGCCTGTTACAAATTGCGACAGGTTCAGTGCCGGTTCAGTCCCGGCCGGCCATGGTCTCCCTCTAACGTGCCCACCGATACCGCCGTCACCCGGTTGGCCATCCGAAGGGAGACGCCCACATGAAATCCAGACTGAAATCCCTCGCCACCAAACTCGGCCTCGGTGCCGTGCTGGCGGCCTCGACGCTTGCCATGGCCGCACCGGTCGAGGCGCATGACCGTCGACACGGCGGCGACGACGCAGCCATTGCGATCGGTGCGGGCCTGATCGGCCTCGCGGTCGGCGCAGCGCTGGCCGACGATGGCGACCGTTATTACTACGACCGCGATTACTACCCCTCGCGCCGCTATGTGACCGTGCGTGACCATCCGGGGTATTACTATTACTACGAGGGTCGTCCGAACCGTTATTACCGCGACCGCTACTACGATCGTTATTACGGACGCTATTATCGGGAACGCTGGAGCCGTGGCCACGACTGGGGTCGGGACCGCCACGACTGGCGCCACGACCGCCGTGACTGGCGCCATGATCGCCGCGACTGGCGCCGTGATCGCCGTTATCATGACCGGGATGACCGCTACGAACGGCGCTATCGTCACTGACCGGCCCATGCGGCAAATCCAGGCGGGCGTCCCTGCGTGACATAAACGCAAGCCGCGCCCTATTTCGTTCATCTTCGGATGCCATCCAGAACCTCTCCCCCTCGCCAAGCGAGGCGGGGGAGGCTATGGCGCTCGCCACCATGGACACCGCCGACCTGCGCATCGCCCTGTTTTCGGGCAACTACAATTACGTTCGTGACGGGGCCAACCAGGCCCTCAACCGTCTCGCCGAGTATCTCCTGCGCCAGGGCGCCAAGGTGCGCGTCTATGCGCCGGTGGTGCCCCAACCCGCATTCGAACCGACTGGCGACCTGATCGGCGTGCACTCCATGCCCATTCCCTCGCGCTCGGAATATCGCATCCCGCTTTCGATCCTCGGCAAGGCGCGCAAGGATCTCAAGGCCTTCGCGCCCAACATCGTCCACGTCTCCTCACCCGACCCGGTAGGCCACCAGGCCGTGACCTGGGCGCGCAAGCGCGACCTGCCGGTGCTGGCCTCGGTCCATACCCGCTTCGAAACCTACTTGCGCTACTACAACATGGCCTGGGGCGAACCGGTCGTCGAGGCGATCCTGCGCCGCTTCTATCGCCGCTGCGACGCTCTGGTCGCGCCGTCCGAATCGATGGCGCAACTCCTGCGCGAACAGCGCATGAACTATGACGTCTCCATCTGGTCGCGCGGTGTCGACCGCGAGATCTTCCACCCGGGCCGCCGCGACCTCGACTGGCGCCGCTCCCACGGTATTGCGGACGACGAAGTGGCGATCGGCTTCCTTGGCCGGCTGGTGATGGAAAAGGGCCTCGACGTCTTTTCCGACACGCTCGACGAACTGCGCCGCCGCAACGTCAAGTACAAGGTCCTCGTAATTGGCGAAGGCCCGGCCCGCGAATGGTTCGAAGCGCGCCTGCCCGGCGCCGCTTTCGTCGGCTTCCAGCAGGGTGCCGACCTGGGCCGTGCCGTCGCCTGCATGGACCTGCTGTTCAATCCCTCGGTCACCGAGACCTTCGGCAATGTCACGCTGGAGGCGATGGCCTGCGGCCTGCCCGTCGTCGCCGCCGCCGCGACCGGCAGCCAGAGCCTCGTCGATGATCGCGTTTCCGGCCGCCTGCTGCCGCCCGGCGCAATCCACCAGTTCGCCGAGGCGCTCAAGTCCTACATCGAGGACCCGGCTCTGCGGCTCGCCCACGGCAGGGCCGGCGAGGATCGCGCCGCCGAGTTCAGCTGGGACAAGATCAACCAGGCCGTCGCCGACACCTACATCCGCCTGATCCGCCAGAAGCCCGGCACCCGGGCCTGACCGCGCGCCGGCGCTCTCAGCTCAGCACGCCGCGCACCCGCATGCGCACGGCGAACCACAGCAGGGCAATGGCGACGATCCAGATCAGCGCGGTCATCGCAAGTCCGCCCGCTCCGGTGACGGTCGCGGGCGCCTCGCCGGTCCACTGGTAGACCGTTGTCAGCGCAAGACCCAGCAGCGAAGCGGCAAAAGCCGCGATAGTCCAGCGTGAACGCATGACCAGCAGGACCGAACCGAGCAGCGCGGCCCAGGCCCCCAGCGCCCATGCAACGATCGCCCAGCCGGGAAACGAGTCGACATAGTCGATCATTTCGGGCGGAAACTGCGCAAGGTAGGTCGGGCTGCGCGTCACCGTCAGGGTGAAGTCGAGGCAGCCGAAGGCATTCCATGGGATCGACAGCAGCGCTGCCGCCCAGAAGTGCCACGGGGGCCTGACGTTGGTCCGCTCGTCCATCGCATCCCCTTTTCGCATTTCCTTGTGAGCGCAAGCCTATCGCGCTCGGCAGGCCGGTGCAATTGCGCGCGACTCTCGCTAGATAAGCCCCATGGCCGACCTGTTTGCCGACGATATTCCCGCCACGCCTCGCGACGAACCGCGCGAGGATGCTCCGCTCGCCGATCGGCTGCGGCCGCGCACCCTGGCCGATGTGGTCGGACAGGAGCACCTGACCGGGCCGGAAGGCGCGATCGGGCGCATGGTCGCTGCCGGGCGCCTGTCCTCGATGATCCTGTGGGGGCCGCCGGGCACCGGCAAGACCAGCACAGCGCGGCTGCTGGCAGATGCCGTGGGGATGCGCTTTGCCGCGGTCTCCGCCGTTTTTTCGGGCGTCGCGGATCTCAAGAAGGCCTTCGCAGAGGCCGAAGTGGCGGCCAGGGCCGGGCAGCGGACCCTGCTCTTCGTAGACGAGATCCACCGCTTCAACCGGGCCCAGCAGGATGGCTTCCTGCCCTTCGTCGAGCGCGGCACCGTAACCCTGGTCGGGGCGACCACCGAGAACCCCAGCTTCGCGCTCAACGCCGCTTTGCTCAGCCGGGCGCAAGTGCTGATCCTGCACCGCCTCGACGCAGATGCCCTGGGCGCTCTGCTCGACAAGGCCGAAGCGCTTGAAGGCCCCCTGCCCCTCGATGCCGACGCGCGCGAGGCGCTGATCGCCTCGGCCGATGGCGACGGCCGCTTCCTGCTCAACCAGGCCGAAACGCTCTATGCCGCCAAGATCGCGGAAAAGCTCGATCCGGCCGGGCTCGGCCAGTTCCTGCAACGGCGCATGGCCGTCTACGACAAGGACCGCGACGGCCACTACAACCTGATCTCGGCTCTGCACAAAAGCCTGCGCGGTTCCGATCCGCAGGCCGCGCTCTATTACCTTGCCCGGATGTTGACGGCAGGCGAGGAACCGCTCTACGTCCTGCGCCGGCTGGTACGCTTCGCCTCGGAAGACGTCGGACTGGCCGACCCGCAAGCACTGGTCCAGTGCCTTGCCGCGAAAGACGCCTACGAATTCCTCGGCTCGCCCGAAGGCGAACTGGCGATCGTGCAGGCCTGCCTCTACCTCGCCACCGCGCCCAAGTCGAACGCAGCTTACATGGCCTTCAAGTCCTCGTTCCGCAGCGCGAAGGAAACCGGCTCGCTCAGCCCGCCCGCCAATATCCTCAACGCGCCGACCAAGCTGATGAAGGACATCGGCTACGGCAAGGACTACGCCTACGACCACGACGCGCCAGACGGCTTTTCCGGCGACAACTACTGGCCCGAAGAGATGGATCCGCAGACCTACTATGCGCCGGTCGAGCGCGGCTTCGAACGCGAGATCCTCAAGCGCATCGACTGGTGGAACCGCAAGCGCGCCGAGCGGCGCGAGCAGTGAGCGCGGCAGCGCAAGACGCGCCGCGCTTCCGGCACTTCGTGGCGATCGACTGGTCCGGCGCCATCGGCACCCGGCAGAAAGGGATCGCCGTGGGCCTGTGCGACCTGACCGGCGCCGCGCCGCAAGCCCTGCACCCTGCCCATCACCCCGTATGGTCGCGCCGCGACGTGCTCGACTTCCTGCGCAACGACCTTCCCGATGACACGCTGGTCGGGCTGGACCTCGGCATCTCGCTGCCTTTCGCCGATGCCGGGGCCTTCTTCCCGGGCTGGGCCGAAAGCCCGGATCATGCGCGTGGCCTGTGGGCCCTGATCGATGCAGTCTGCGAAAGGGATGCAGACCTGTGCGCCACCAGCTTCGTCGATCACGCGCAGGCCAGCGCCTATTTTCGCCGCCATGGCGGGCGCGAGGGTGCGCAGTTCCACCTGCCCGACGCCGCGCACCGGCGCGGACGCATGCGCGTGACCGAAGAGGCGCAGGCCCGGGCAGGCTGCAAGCCCTATTCGAACTTCAACCTCGTCGGCGCGGCGCAAGTCGGCAAGTCCAGCCTGACCGGGATGCGCATGCTCCATCGCCTTGGCGGCACGGTGCCGGTCTGGCCCATCGACCCGCTGCCGGCGCACGGCTCCGTCATCGTCGAGATCTACACGACGCTCGCTGCGGTAGCCGCGGGCCGCTCGGCCTCGCGCGCCAAGATGACGACGTTCGAAGCGCTGTCAGATGCCCTTGCAGCGCTGGGTTCGCCGCCTGTTGCAGGTAGCGGCCCGATCGACGACCACACCACCGACGCGCTGCTCACCGCCGCCTGGTTGCGCCGCGCCGCCTTCGATCCGGCGCTCTGGCAACCGGCTGAACTGACGCCGGAATTGGCCCGCACAGAAGGCTGGACCTTCGGCGCGGCATAGACCACAACCTGTCGCATCGAGGGCGCCCCTCCCCCCGGTCCGGGCGTCGCTCCACCAAACCGATAGGGACACACTATCTCATGAAACACAGACTGCTGGCCGGCCTCGCCTGCCTTGCAATGGGAGGCTGTGCAACCGCCGCGCCCCCACCTGAAACGCCAATGGCTGCCGCGCCTGCGGCCGAAGCCCCCGCAAGTGCATGGAAGGCCTTCGTCCAGAAGACCATCGAGGGCTGGATGGCCGAAGACCCGGCCTTCGCCGTCTATCAGGGCGCGCACCAGTTCGACGGCAGGCTGCCCGACTGGAGCGAGGCCGGTCTCGCCAAGCGCGCGGCCTTCCTCCACTCGGTGATAGATCAGGCCAATGCCTTCACCGGCCTGTCCGAGGCCGACCGGTTCGAGCGCGATTACCTCGTGCAGGTAGCCAAGGGCAGCCTGTTCTGGATCGAAGACGCGGACCAGCCGCACACCAACCCGACCTGGTACATCAACGGCGGGCTCGACCCGAATGTCTATGTCAGCCGCAACTATGCCGACAAGGCGACGCGGATGAAGGCGATGATCAGCTTCTTCAAGGCCGTGCCGATGGCCGCGAAGAATATCCGCGCCAACCTAAAGTCGCAGATGCCCGCCAGCTTCATCAGGCTGGGCGTCGCCGGCTTCGGCGGCTTCGCGGAATACTATCGCGGCGATGCCCGCGCCGCCTTTGCCGACGTGCAGGACCCGGCGCTGCAGGCCGAGTTCAAGGCCACGTCCGAAGCCGCGGCGAATGCGATGCAGCAGCTTGCGGACTGGCTTGCCACGGCCACGCCGACGCAGGACTACGCATTGGGCGCCGCGCGTTTCTCGCGCATGCTGGCCGCGACCGAAGCGGTCGACGCCCCGCTGGACACGCTCGAGGCCGTTGGCCGGGCCGATCTCAAGCGCAACCAGGAAGCGTTGCAGAAGGCTTGCGCCGCCTATGCTCCGGACAAGGACATTCAAGGCTGCTTCGACAAGATGCGGGCCGACAAGCCCGAAGGCGGACCGGTCGCCGCCGCGCGCAAGCAGATCCCCGATCTCACCGCCTTCGTGCGCGCGCACGACCTCGTCACGATTCCCGGCACCGAGCAGGCGCTGGTCGAGGAAAGTCCGCCCTACAACCGGCAGAACTCCGCCTACATCGACCCGCCCGGACCGTTCGAGAAGGGCATCCCCTCAATCTATTACATCTCGCCGCCCGACCCTTCGTGGTCGAAGCAGAAACAGCAGGACTACATTCCGGGGAAGAACGACCTGATGTTCACCTCGGTGCATGAAGTCATGCCCGGCCACTTCCTGCAGTTCCTCCACTCCAACCGCTCGCCGTCATGGGTGGGCCGCCTGTGGGTTGGCTATGCCTTCGCCGAAGGCTGGGCGCACTATGCCGAGGAAATGATGTGGGATGCCGGCCTTGGCGACGGCGATCCCGGTGTCCACGTCGGTGAGCTCTCCAACGCCCTGCTGCGCAATTGCCGCTATCTGTCGGCAATCGGGCTGCACGCACGCGGCATGACGCAGGAGCAATCCAAGCGCATGTTCATGACCGAGTGCTACCAGGACGAAGGCACAGCCGAACAGCAGGCCGCGCGCGGAACCTATGATCCGGCCTACCTCAACTACACGCTGGGCAAGCTGATGATTCGCAAGCTGCGCGACGACTGGACCGCCAGCCGCGGCGGCCGCGGCGCATGGAAGCAGTTCCACGACACTTTCCTGAGCTACGGCGGCCCGCCAATCCCGCTGGTGCGGAAGGCCATGATGCACGAAGACGCGCCCCACGCCGTCTTCTGATCCAAAAGCGTTCGCACCGAACGCACAAAACTCTGGACCGGCGCCCCTGCCTCGCGGTAAGGGCGCCGGACTTGTTTCGTGCAGCCGTCATCGCGCGGCGCACCGGGCCGGCTTAGCTCAGTTGGTAGAGCACCTGATTTGTAATCAGGGGGCCACGGGTTCGAATCCTGTAGCCGGCACCACTTCACTCTCCGCCAATACGAACAAGCCCGCCCAAACCCGACGGTTCGAGCGGGCCTGCGTGAATTCACGTGTTGCCTGTACACCCCTCTTCAGGCGCCCGGACACGCAGGTTCAGATGATGCGCGCCTCGATCAAGAGGCGGATGGCGGCGTTGATGCCGACGTCGCCCAGCTTGGTGAGCAGGTTTGCGCGGTGGATTTCCACGGTGCGGTGGCTGATTGCGAGCTGTTCGGCGACGGCGCGGTTGGTCAGGCCCTGGGCGAGACCTTCGAGCACTTCCATTTCGCGGCGCGTCAGGCTTTCTATCGACTTCTTGGCCCGGATCGCACGCGAGCGGATGTGGCCGATGCGGCCTATGGAGACACGCGCTTCCTCAACCGTCTTGCAGAATTCGTCGACGTTGGTCGGGCTGTCGCTGTAGCCTACCGCGCCTTCGTTCACGGCGCGCACGATCTGCGATGTCGTGGGATCTTCGGCGAAGGCGACGAAGGGGAGCCACTTTTCCATCTGCAGCATGAGATGGGTCAGCTTCGAGATATTGCCGTTATCGTCCGCAATCAGGATCATGCCGGCATCCGGCCAGCGGGATGCGAGTTCCTCGACCGCCTCGAAAGGAACGATATAGATGCCGCGCTTCGACATTTCGTAACTGACCGTCGCGCGGCGCTTCTGATTCTCATCCACCAGAAACAGGTGGAAATTCCCTTGGTACATTAATTGTCGACCCCTGTTTTTTTGCCCGATTTGCTGGACGAACAGGGGCGCCACCCGCACCGGTCGGAGCGCTTCCCACGTTCACCCACCCCATTTAGCTATATCTCGAGTTATCTCGACGAGGTAAGCCTAGGCAACTACGTAATCACACGTATGGGGAGGTCGAAGCGAATTAAAATTCTGAAATATCGTCGCAACCAACTGGATTGAAATGGCTTTTCGCAAAGCGAATTTTTGCGACGAATTGAGGAAATTTCGCCTAATTCAGCTTTGCGCAGCGAATCCGAGGATCTCTGCGGCATTCTCCAGCACGAATGCGACGAAGGCGAGGACAAGGCCGATCCGGAACGAGCGAAAGGCATAGGACAGGTAGCGGTACTTCTTGCGCTGGAGCACCACGCCGTTCTGGTAGATGTCCCGCAGCATCGTGCTCAGCACCCGGCCATCGGTTTCCGCCCGTTGCATGAGGCGGTCGATGAATTCCTCCTGCGGCAGTCCGGTAAAGACCCCGAAGAAGAGAAGATTGTCCAGTTCATCGTCGGACAGCTTGGGCGGAGTCACCTTGGGCGTCACTGCCGCCATGGCGAACAGCGCCGACAGGAAGGCCGAAAGTACGAGGATGAGCAGAGAGACGCGGTAATTGCCGCCGCCGAACGCGCTCACCGACAGGGTGAACACGAGGAAGGTCACGCCCATCAGGATATTCGCCTTGTGATCGGCCATCTGGCTGAGCACGGCATGATTGGTCATCGCAGTGCGCACCATGTGGATGGCGTGCACCGAATAGGTCCTGTCGTCGTAAAGCCCGGCCTGCCTGCGGTCGGGCTCATGCCGGGCAGGCATGTCCGAAGCGGTTCCTTCTGGCTGCACCGTTTCGGACATGCCCACTCCAGTCCTGTTACACCACGCCGAACGCCAGCATGGCATCGGCCACCTTCTTGAACCCGGCGATATTTGCGCCGCGCACATAATCGACATAGCCGCCACCGCGTTCGCCGTAAGTCAGGCAGCGGGAATGGATGCCGGACATGATGTCCTTGAGCATCTGCTGCAATTCGGCCTCGGTCCAGGGACGGCGGCCTGAATTCTGGCTCATTTCGAGGCCCGACACTGCCACGCCGCCGGCATTGGCGGCCTTGCCCGGGGCGAACATGATCTTGGCGTCCTTGAAGACGTGCACCGCTTCGAGGTCGGAGGGCATGTTCGCACCTTCCGATACGGCGATGCAGCCATTGGCGACGAGCGCGCGGGCATCCGCGCCGTTGAGTTCGTTCTGCGTCGCGCAGGGCAGCGCAACATCGCAGGCGACGTTCCACGGCGTCTTGCCCTCGTGATACGATGCACCCTTGAACTCGTCCACGTATTCGCTGATGCGGCCGCGGCGGTGGGTCTTGTGGTGTTTGACCCAGTTGATCTTATCGAGGGTCAGCCCGTCGGGATCGTAGATGAACCCGCCCGAGTCCGAAAGCGTCACCGGCTTGCCGCCCATGTGGACGATCTTCTCCGCCGCATGGGTGGCTACGTTGCCCGAGCCCGAGATCACCGCGATCTTGCCATCGAGATCGAGCCCGCGCGCCGCCAGCATTTCGCCAAGGAAATAGACCGCGCCGTAGCCGGTCGCCTCCGGGCGGATCAGCGAACCACCATATTCGAGGCCCTTGCCGGTCAGCACCCCGGTGAAGTGGTTGGTGATGCGCTTGTACTGGCCGAACATGTAGCCGATCTCACGCCCGCCCACACCGATATCGCCGGCAGGAACGTCGACGTCGGCGCCGATGTGGCGATAAAGTTCGGTCATGAAGGACTGGCAGAAGCGCATGATCTCGCGCACCGACTTGCCCTTCGGATTGAAATTCGATCCGCCCTTGCCGCCGCCCATCGGCAGGCCGGTCAGCGCATTCTTGAAGGTCTGCTCGAACGCGAGGAACTTCAGGACGCTTTCGTTGACGCTGGGATGGAAGCGCAGGCCGCCCTTGTATGGACCGATGGCATTGTTGTTCTGGACGCGCCAGCCGCGCTGGACGCGGATGTTGCCATTGTCGTCTTCCCAGCAGACACGGAAGGAGACGACGCGGTCCGGCTCTGCAATGCGCCGCAGGATCTGCTGTTCGTGATACTGTTCCTTGTCGGCGATAAATTCGAAGATGTCTTCCGCAACTTCCTGCACGGCCTGAACGAACTCGGGCTGGTAGGGATTACGGCGCTTCACGCCTTCCATAAACGCGTTGAAATCAACGTGGTCGGTGACGGCCATGATTAATCTCCCTTTACTATGTTCAGTACTTCCAGCGTCGTTCGCGCAGTTCTGTTGCACGAGAATACGACTGCGGATCAAGGCCGTACAGGGCTAAAGTGGACAAGTCGTTGATTTGGGAATTACCGAAGCAATGGTCGAGAACGCAGCCAAGCGACGGCCCGACGATCACGCATTTCGGCGATGGCAAGACTGTTCGAGAGAGGAGACTTGGCCCCGCCCCGCACAGGAGCCCGCACCTGCGCAGGATCGCCCGCTATTCCTTGGCAGGCTTGGCCGCCATCTTGGCAGCGGCCGATTTGGGCTTGGCCGTCCGCTTGGCCTTGGGCTTGGCCGGTGCCGCAGCCTCGGGTTCACTGCTGCGGGCGATCTTCTCCAGCTCCTTTTCCGGGGAGACGAATACGTCTTCGCCCTTGGCCTTGCGACCGATCGAGTACTTGTAGATCGCGTAAGCGCCGGCGCCGCCAACGGCCCACTTGAGTAGTTTCACGGAGCGTCCCCTCGTTACCTGAACCAGCATTGCCGCCCGGCCCGGATGCGTCCGGACAGGGCCGTCACCGCCAATTGGTAGTCGATGGGCGCGCGATTGCAACGCAAGAGCGCGCGGGCACGCCCCCGAAAAAAGTCGGGCGGCTCAGCCTTCAGCCACCCATTCGCGCCGCAATGCCGGGCCTGCGAGCGCCATGAGCGTGGCGGCGATCAGGTAGAGGACAAGGCCGAAGAGCATCGAATAGCGCAGCGATTCCTCGCCATAGACCGGCGCCAGTGCCGTGGAGAGAGCGCCCAGCGCATAGATGCCGCCGCCCAGTCCGATCAGGTTGTTGATCAGCAGGAACAGTGCCGATGCCGTCGCCCGCGCGGGCGGATCGACGAGGTGCTGGATCGCGGACGTCACCGGCCCGAGCCAGATATAGGCCAGGGCCTGTGGGACGAGGAACAGCAGGAAGGCGAGCGGTACGCTCGAAGTCCAGATGCCGCCGGCGAACAGGGGAACGGCGGCCACGAATGCCATCGCCGGCACCCAGGCATAGAAGGCGCGGTTGGCGCGGCCGAGACGGTCGGCCAGAAGTCCGCCCGACAACACGCCCACGCTTCCGCCCAGCAGCAGGACCGCGCCGATGAACCACGACGTCTCGACCAGATCGAGATGGAAGCTGCGCTGCAGCAGGCTGGGCAACCAGAAGGCAAGGCCGTAGCCCAGCATCGAACTGGAGGCGGCGCCGAACGAGAGCAGCCAGAAGCCTCGCTTGCGGGCGAGCAAGGCAGCAATGGCGAGGAACCGGATGCCCTCCCCCGCCGCGGGAGAAGCCGAAGCGGCGGCCTTGGGACGGTCGCGCACGACGAACTTGAACAGCGGCGCAATCAGCAGCCCGGCGATGCCGACGACGAGGAAGGCCGCGCGCCAGTCCACTTTCGCCGCGACGTATCCGCCGGCCAGCACGCCGGTTGCCGATCCCAGCGGAATGCCGAGCGAATAGACCGAGAGCGCGAAGGCCCTGCGTTCGCTGGGGAAGTGATCGCCGATCACCGCATAGGACGGGGCGACCCCGCCTGCCTCCCCGACGCCGACGCCAAGCCGGGCAAGGAAGATGTGCCAGAAGCCCTGCGCCGCGCCGCAGACCGCGGTGAACAGGCTCCAGACCACCAGCGATCCGGTAATCACCCAGGACCGGCTCGTGCGGTCTGCCATCCACGCCAGCGGCACGCCCAGCGTCGAATAGAGGATGGCGAAGGCCAGCCCGCCGAGCATCCCCATCTGCGCATCGTCGAGGCCGAGATCGGCCTGGATCGGCGCGGCGAGGATCGCGAGAATCTGGCGGTCGACGAAGTTGAACACATAGACCAGCAGCAGCATCGCCAGAACGAGATTGGGCGAAGCCGGTCGCCGGATCGCTGTGCTGGTCATCTCAGTTCACGTGCTCCTGGCAGAAGGACCTGATCGCTGGCAGAACCGCAGGCTCATCAAGGATCGGGGCATGGCCGACGCGCGGCACTTCCACGGCGGCATAGGCCCCCTTGTGACGACTGGCCATCTCCTCGACCGTGGCTTTCGACAGGAGATCGGACAGCGCGCCGCGAATGACGAGTACCGGTTTCTCGTCGAGCAGGTCCCACAGGGGCCACAGGTCGGGCGGGACGACGGTCGCGCCCTCGTCCGAAAAGCCCTGCGAGATCGCCGGATCGTAAGCGAAGGAGACGGTGCCGTTAGCATTCTCGATACAGGTGCGCCTGGCGAAGGCCATCCAGTCGGCGCTGCCGAAATCGGGGAAGGCAGGCGCATTGATCGCACGGCACCGGGCGGCCGCTTCGGTCCAGGAGGTCATAGCCCCGCGCGGACCGACATAGCTCTTGATGCGATCCAGCCCTTCGTCCTCGAGAACCGGGCCGATATCGTTGAAGACCACGGCCGATGCGAGTTCGGGCCGCAGCGCGTTGATGATAAGCGCCATCAGCCCGCCCATCGAAGTGCCGATCATGCCGACGCGCGCGATGCCAAGACCGTCGAGCAGGGCCAGCATGTCCTGCGCATAGACGTCCGGCCGGTATTGCGAGGGATCGGGGTCCCGGTCGGAGAGGCCGCGTCCGCGCTGGTCGGGCACGATCAGCCGGTAGGTGCCGGCCATGCGCGCGGCGAGCGGCTCGAAGTCTGCGCTGTTGCGGGTCAGGCCATGCATCATCAGCAGGACCGGGGCGGTTTCGCCCGTGGCCGCGGGATAGTCGCGCGCGGCCAGCTCAAGGCGCCCGCAGGCGCTGCGATAGCGGTGGTCGCGGTAGTCCATCGAACAATCCTTTCACCTGCAACGGACCTGGCGGAATTTCGCGGGGGGCGCTCCGTGAGAATGGAGACGAAGATCCCGCCAGGCTGCTGCGCAGTTGCCCCGATCAGAATTCCACTGTCGCGGTGAGGAAGACCTGGCGCGGATTGCCGTAGAAGGCGGTCAGCGTACCTTCGCTGCCGAGCGTCGGGATCGGGTAGCCATTGGTCCCCAGATTGACCGCACCCGTCTCTGCGTTCTGCGAGATGTAGCTGTAGCCCGAGGTGATGTATTCCTTGTCGAGCAGGTTCTTGCCGTGCAGGCCGATGCTCCAGCCGCTGCCCGGCGCCGAGTAGACGAGGCTGGCATCCCACAGGGCATAGCCCTTCTGGTCGAGATAGGGGCTCGGGAACTCGAACTGGTGGGTCTTCGAACGGTAGGAGACCGTCGTCGACACGCTAAGCTCACCCGCACCGACCGGGGTCGCATAGGACAGCGTTCCGCTGGCGGTCCACTTCGGCGTATTCTGGATGTTGCGGTACCGGGCAACATCTACCGTCTGGCCGCCGATCAGCGTCTCGTACTTCTTGAACTTGGCGTCGATGTAGCCGATCGCGGTCGAGAAGTTCAGCCTGTCCCCGGAGGCAACGAGGTCGCGGCCGAGGCGGGCATTGGCCTCCAGTTCCGCGCCCTGCATCCGCGCCTTGCCGGCGTTGGAAACGACGCCGCAGAAGGTCGGCACGCCATTGACGGTGCAGGCGACCGAGCCGGGGATCTGGATGTCGGTGTAATCCATGCGGAAGATTGCGCCGGCAACATAGAGCGCGCCGCCCAGCAGGTTGCCCTTGTAGCCCAACTCGTAGCTGTCGACCGTTTCCGGCTTGAAGCTGAGGTACTGGGCGATCTCGGCATCGCTCAGACTGCCGTTTCCGTCGAGGTCGTTGGCATTCTTGCCGACGCCGCGCGGATCGAAACCACCGCCCTTGAAACCCTTGGAATAGCTGGCGTAGATGTTGTGATCGACGCTCGGCTTGAAGCTCAGGGACACGCGCGGCGTGAACTTCTTGAACTCGTTGCCGCCGCTGAAGTCGGTGTCGGTCGAGAACAGGACCCCCGGATTCTGGAAACCTGCCGAGCCGCCGAGAATGTAGTTCTCCTTGAGAATATTCGCCTTGCGCTTGTCCCAGGTGTAGCGCCCGCCAAGCGACAGGCTGAACTGATCGGTCAGGTCATAAGTGAAGTCGCCGAAGATCGCGTAGGTCTTGGTACTCACGTCGGCCTCGGTATGGCCGGTCAGCATCGGCAGGACATCGGCATAGGTCGTGTAGAGCCGGCTGTCGAAGTAGGTGTCGGCTGTGGCGTCGAGGTAATAGACCCCGACAAGACCCTGCAGCGGGCCGCCATCATCCCATTGCAGCTGGAATTCCTGGCTGACCTGCTCGTTGTGATAGAACGCGGGCACGTCGAGGTCGACGGTCGGCAACGCGTCGAAGTCGATTGGCGATGCGCTGTTGTCCTTGCGCCATGAACTGATCGACTTGAAGGTCAGTGCGTCGGTCAGTTCGGCTGTGGCATTGATGGCAAAGCCATAGGCCTCGACGTCCTGCTTCGGATCGGTCAGGCCGCCGCGCGTGTCGAAGACGTCGGACAGGACCGGCGCACCCGATGCGAAGCCGGGGATCAGACGATGGCCGCCGCGGGCGTTCGACTTGTCGTGGGTGTAGTCGCCGGAAATGCGGATCAGCACCGGCGCACCGTAGCCGCCGATGTCGAGGCTGCCGCGCGCCGCCCAGACGTTCTTGTTGTAATTCTCCGCCCCGGTGGTGAGGTTCTTGCCGAAGCCATCACGGGTAAGCCGCGCCACCGAACCGCCCACGCGCACGAGGTCGCTTATCGGAGCCGAGACGGTCACCACGCCATCGGCCTGATCGTAAGTGCCGATGGTGCCCTTGACCTTCAGGTAGAAGTCCTGCGGCAACTGCCTGGTCACGTACTTCACCGCGCCGCCGATGGTGTTGCGGCCGTACAGGGTGCCCTGCGGCCCGCGCAGGACTTCGATGCGCTCGACGTCATAGATGTCGAGCACCGCGGCCTGCGGGCGGTTGAGATAGACGTCGTCGAGATAGATGCCCACGCCCTGCTCGAAGCCGGAAACAGGATCCTGCTGGCCGACGCCGCGGATGAAGGCGGAAAGCGTCGAGTTGGTGCCGCGCGAGGGCTCCAGCGTGACGTTGGGGGCGGATTGGGCGATGTCGGTTACATCGATGGCGCCGGACTTTTCAAGCTGGGCGCCGCTGAAGCTGGTGACCGCGATCGGCACGTCGACGAGACGTTCTTCCCGGCGGCGGGCCGTCACGATGATTTCAGCGCCGGTCGTCTCCTGCGCTTCGGCTGCAGCCTGCGCATCCTGAGCGAGAGCCGGTGCGGCCAGCCCCAGCGATCCGGCAAGAGCCAGAGTACTGCAACCGAATGTGAGAAAATGCGCCTTGAGCATCACTTCACCTCCCAATGAACCTTGTCGTTGACGCCATCGATACCGAGAGTTGAATCAGGTTTCAACATTGAAGATTTGCCAATCGCCATTGAAGGGGATAGCTGTGGCATTGTGACCACAGCAGATGCGCCCGAACCCGAGATTTCCGCCGCCTCCGACAAGGCTCCCAGAACCGAGCGGGGACGAAAGACGCTGCGCAAGTTGCTCGACGCCGCGGCGCTCGAATTCGGCGAGCACGGGTTTCACGAGGCATCGATAACGGGAATCACCCGCAGGGCCGGAACGGCGCTGGGCAGTTTCTACACCTACTTCGATTCGAAGGATGAGATCTTCCGCGCGCTCGTCGACGACATGAGCGGCAAAGTGCGCGAGGCGGCCAAGAAGGCCCTGGAGCCGCCCCTTCCCGCGCTCGACCGCGAACGCGCTGCTCTCGGGGCGTTCCTGCACTTCGCGCGTGAGCATAAGGAAATCTACCGGATCATAGACGAGTGCGAATTCGTCGACCCCGCCGCCTTCCGCGCGCACTACGAAACGACGGCAGCGCGCATGACCGACAGGCTCAAGGCCGGTATCGCCAGCGGCGAACTGCGCGAGGACCTGGGCGAAGCGCACGCCTGGGCGATCATGGGCATGAACGTCTTCCTCGGCCTGCGCTACATGGTGTGGTCCGACGAAGACAATCCGGACGAAATGGCGGAACTGGCCTGCTCGATCCTGCGCGAAGGCATCGCCCGTCCCAAGGGCGACTGAGAAGCCCCGCAGCGGTCCCTCGGGGCTTTATCAGTTATCTGAATTTTCACGTTAACTTTTGCGCTCCCGCAGTCCTTCGGCGGGACAGCGGCGCCATGCCGCTGGCCCTTCACCCTGTTTTGGGCGATCATCGCCGCATCGGTACCGGCAGATTCGTCAAGGACAGGACTACGTGAACGGACGCATTCTCCTCGCTTCGGGCTTCCTCGCCCTGGCCGTCATTGCCGGCGTCCTGATGCTTGCCGCGTCCCCCGACAAACCGCAGCCCGCTTCGCTTGCCGAGGCCCGCGTGGCAGCGGCCAAGGCCGATCCGGCAACGGCCGCCCCTGCCTCCGAAGCCCCCGCCGCACAGGCCGCAACGCCTGTCGCCAAGGCCAACGAGCCTTTCGTGATCAAGCGGATCCTGCCCATCGACGGCCCGATCAAGTACGGCGAATGGCACTGGGACGACGCCAATGTCCCCGACGGTCCGATCGTCGTGACCGTGGACCTCGACGCCCGCGTCCTTTCCGTGTTCCGCAACGGCTACGAGATCGGCGCGACTGCCGTGCTGCTCGGCACCGAGGACAAGCCCACCCCGCTCGGCGTCTTCCCGATCACGCAGAAAGACAAGGACCACGTGTCCAACATCTACACCGGCGCACCGATGCCCTACATGCAGCGGCTGACCGACGACGGCATCACCCTGCACGGCTCCAAGGTCGAGCTGGGCTATGCCAGCCACGGCTGCATCGGCATGCCCGAACCCTTCGCCGCCAAGCTGTTCCGGACCACGAAGCTGGGCGACAAGGTCTACATCACCCGCGGCAAGCAGGTCGGCATGGGTGACAGCCTCGTCGGCGCCTGACCTTCAGGTCCTGCGCCGGGCTGCGCGCACCGGCGCCTTGCTGAAACTCCAGCGCCCGGCATTGGGACGCACGACAAGCTCACCGATCGATGCCGGGCTGCCCTGCACAAGCGTTTCGAACAATCGCGCGACGGCGCTGCCGCGCGGTTCGGCCCCGTCGAGTTCGCGCACGATCCGGGCGATCACCCGCAGCACGACGGCACGCGGCGCCTGCGGACGGTAGCCCAGCCCCATCGGCTCCTTCTTGACGCAGGAGCGCCATTCGAGCGCCGCCATCCAGTCGAGCGCGGCATCGGCCTCGGCGATGTACTCCGCGCTTTGGGCAATCGCGGAAACGTCCAGCCAATCGGCATCGGCAAGCGCCTTGCGCACCCGTACCCGATCGTACTTGTCGTCCGCATTGCTCGGGTCCTGCGCCGCGGCCACACCGGCCTCGGCAACCACTTCGGCCAGCTCCGCGCGCCGCCAGCCGAGCAGCGGACGCAGTAGCGCAATGTCGGTATCGGGCACCTGCCCCCGCCCGCGCGTGCCTGCCAATCCGGCAACCCCGCTCGCCCGGTTAAGGCGCATCAGCAGCGTTTCGGCCTGATCGTCGGCATGGTGGGCAGTAACCAGCGCCGCCAGCTGCCGCGCCTCGATCCATTCGGCAAGCGCGGCATAGCGCGCGGTCCGCGCCTCGGCCTGGACATTGCCGGGGGCCACCTCGACCCGCAGGGTTTCGTGCGGCACGCCCAAGCGCGCGCATAGCACGGCGACGTCCGCTGCTTCCCGCGCGCTTTCGGGCCGCAGGCCGTGATCCACGGTTGCCGCCTCGACACGGCCCGGCAGCGCGGCAGCGGCCAGCAGGAGCAGCGCCGTACTGTCAGGCCCCCCGGAAACCGCAACCGCCAGCCGGGCCGGCTCGGCATCGATCGCCTCGGGCCAGAGCGCGGCCAGACCCTCACGGAACCGGACGACGCGCGCCTCTTGCGGGATCAGCCTCGCGGCCGAGGGGTCAGCTGCAGGAGAGCCCATTGCGCGTGGCGTCGTACAGGCTCTTGAGGCGACCAGCCGCTTCGGCCGCATAGGTCTGGCTGAATTCGGCCAGTGCGATGCAGGCGCGCTTGTTGTCCTTGAGCTGCTTCATCGAGACCGCGAGGTAGAGCAGGCTGTCCGGCGCGCGCTCGCCGTTCTTGTCGGCCTGGTAGTTCTGGACGAACCACTTGGCCGCCTCCAGGGGATTGCCATCGTCGAGATAGGCGCGGCCCAGAAGATTGCGCCCCCAACTTGCACGGCTGCTCTTCGGGTACTTTTCGAGAAACAGCTTCAGCTGCTGCGCAGCCTCGGGATAGAACTTGGCGTCCCAGAGACGGTAGCCGTAGCTGTACTCATCGTCGGCCGGATCGTCCGTCTGCGGCTTGACGATGGCCTGCACCGCCTGGAGGCGCGATGCGGACGGCACCGCCGGGGTCGGCTTGGCTGTTACCGGGGTTCGGTTAAGCGAGGAAGGCTGATTGGCGACGCCGACGCCGCTCGTCGCGGAGAGGTTGGCGGCAGGCGCGCTTGTTGCGGGCGCCGAAGTCGCCGCCAGCGAAGCCGCACCCGAACCGGCCGCGACCGGCGCGTCGGCAGCCAGCTTCGCTTCCAACTGGTTCAGACGATTGGTGTTCTGCTCAACCTGCGCGGTCAGGCGGCTCATCTGCGCCTCTACCGCATCCATGCGGCCGAGCAGGTCCGTCACCGGGGTGCTGGTGGGAACCTGCGGTCCGGTCGATGCCGTCGGTGCGGGCGTGGAAATTTGCGGCTCGAAGAACTTGCCGTCGCCGCCCGGGAAAACCTTGCGCTGCAAGGCGCGGACCTCGGCCTCGACCTTCTTGAGACGGCCTTCCGTGGAATCCTGCGCCAGGGCCGGCACCGCCCCGCAAACCAGCAGGGTCGCAACGGCCGAGGTCGCCAGCAGGCGTCCGCTCATGAACCGCATCCCTC
Organism: Novosphingobium sp. KN65.2; assembly: GCF_001368935.1. Taxonomy (NCBI): domain Bacteria; kingdom Pseudomonadati; phylum Pseudomonadota; class Alphaproteobacteria; order Sphingomonadales; family Sphingomonadaceae; genus Novosphingobium; species Novosphingobium sp. KN65.2. Next base: position 52,684 of record NZ_CCBH010000148.1, on the reverse strand, counting down.
GCCCAGCCCGAAGTGAACCAATCATCGCCAAATCTACTCCAAGTCGGGGCCCACCGCCCCATCACCATTGCCCCCAATGGCATCGCAACATGGCCAGCGCCGTCGAAACCGGCAATTAACCATGCGCGACGCGCGGGATGTTTGCAGAAAGTGGCCCCTTGTGTCGAGGCGGCCTTACTCGGAAACCGTGGAAACCACCTGATCCGAAGGCCGCGAACTGGGCGTCGGCGAAGGCGTCGGGAGTGGCGTGGCAGCGGCCGTCGGCTTCGATTGCGGCACGGTCGTGGCCGCGGCAACGCTGGGCTTCGGACGCACGGTGGCCGATGCCGTTGCCGTCGGGCGCGTCCCGGCAGGCCGCGGCGATGCCAGTGGGGCGGACGAACGTGATGCCGTAACCGGCGTCGGACTAGGCGTCGGCAAGGTTCCGGGACGATCCGCCATCGCCGAGGGCACAGGAGCGCGCGTCGGCGTAACGATCGCGCGCGGCGACGGAGCCGACGCAGGCGCAGCCTGCGGCGCCGGTGCATTCCCACCGCCAGCACCGCGTGCAAGTATGTCGGCAGCAGCCAGCGAAACGCCGGAAACCAGTGTCGGCTTGTCGGCGATCTCGGGCACGGCCTGACCGCCGACAGTCAGTTGCAGCGCGTCCGGGCGGGCGGTGCGCAGTTCGGGGCCTTTTGCGTCCTGAGGCACCGTCCAGCTTTCGCCGAGCGCCATTTCCTTTTGAAGAAGCTGCTTGCCATCGGCGTCGGTCACCTTGACCCAGACCTTGTCGGCCGTGGCGGTCATCACAACCGGCCCCCGGTTCGCCGCCACCGCACCGGGCGCAGCCGTCGGGCGAGGCGCCGGCGCCTTGCTGGCCGTGGCCACCGGCTTGTCGGCGATCAGATCGGGCAAAGTACCTTCCGGCGACAGGAAGCTGCCCCAGAAAGCCAGCAGCAGGCCAACCACCACGACAACGCCGCCAGCCGCGATCCAGGCCATGCGTACCGGCGGAACGCGAGCCGGATCGCCGGGCTCGAAGCTCGGTTCGACCAGTTCGGAGCGCAGGTGATCTTCCCCGTGAAGCTGTTCGCGCACCTGATCGGCGATTTCCGCTTCGCTGATGCCAAGGGCGCGAGCATAGGCGCGCGAGAACCCGACAGCATAAGTGCGCGCCGCCAGATCATTGAAGCGATCTTCTTCGATGGCGATGAGATGGCGTTCGGCAATCTTGGTTTGCGTGGCGATATCGGCACGGGTCAGCCCGGCAGCCTCACGCGCCTTGCGCAGCCTGTTGCCTGCAGTCGTCGGCGAAACTGCCGCTCCATTGCTTTCGACGTCTTCCATTCCGCTCCCGAAGGGACATGAGGTGATAAGGCCCCGATCCGGACCGACCCAAGCCGGACGAGTCCCCGAAGTCAATCAGAAGGCAGGTTTCTGATTCAAGGGCATGCGGTGGATCGTGCCTGACCGGCGACGGATATCCTCTGCTCGCGTCAGAGTTATGTCAATCCACGAGAATTTCGCGTTCCGCCGCCCAGCCTGCCAACGTCGCGCGCATGTTCTCCGGCGGGTTGGCGAGCCACCCCTCCATGGCCGCGCTGATCTCCGAGATATCGACCTTGCCGATGATTTCCTTGATCGGACCGACCGACGCGGGGGTAATCGACAGGCGCCTGATGCCCAGGCCGAGCAGCGCGAGTGCTTCCAGCCGTCGGCCGCCCATCTCCCCGCACACACCGACATCGACATCCTGTCCTTCGACGTTGCGCAGAACCCGGCGCAGGAAGCGCAGGATCGCAGGGCTCAGCCAGTCGTAGCGCTCGGCCAGCTTGGGGTTCGAACGGTCCGCCGCGAACAGGAACTGGGTCAGGTCGTTGGTGCCGATCGACAGGAACGAGATCTTCGGCGCCAGCAGGTCGAGTTGCTCGGCAAGCGCAGGCACCTCGAGCATGACGCCGTAGCGGATCGCTTCGGGCAGGACTTTCTTCTGCGTCTTGAGGTAGGCAAGCTGGCTGTCGAACACCGCCTTGGCGGCATCGAACTCCCAGGGTTCGGCGACCATCGGGAACATGACGTTGAGCGTGCGTCCACCGGCAGCCTCCAGCAAGGCACGGGCCTGCGCCTTGAGCAGGCCGTCGCGCTCCAGCGCAACGCGCAGCGCGCGCCAGCCCATCGCCGGGTTCTCTTCGCCTTCGCCGTCGTCGTGGCGCAAGTAGGGCAAGGTCTTGTCGCCGCCGATATCGACCGTGCGGAACATCACCGGCTTGTCCCCCGCCGCATCAAGGACGTCGCGATAGAGGCGGGTCTGGCGTTCACGCTGCGGCAGCGTGGCAGAGACGAGGAACTGGAATTCGGTGCGAAACAGACCGATGCCGTCAGCGCCGGTAAGGCTCAGATTGGTGATGTCCTCGCGAAGGCCGGCGTTGATCATCACCTTGATCCGCTCTCCGTCGCGCGAGACCGGTTGCACTTCGCGCAGCGCCGCATAGACGGCCTGGCGTTCGCGGGTCTTGGCGAAGCGGGCTTCGAAGGCCTCGATCATGCCGGCGGCGGGCCGGACCGTCGCCGTCGCCTGGTCGGCATCGAGCAGCAGCAGGTCGCCTTCCCGCACGACGCCGCGCATTCCGCGCACGCGCCCGAGCACCGGCACGCCCATGGCGCGCGCGACGATCACGACGTGGCTGGTAAGCGAACCTTCCTCGAGGATAACGCCCTTGAGGCGCCGCCGGTCGTATTCCAACAGCTCGGCCGGGCCGAGATTGCGCGCAATCAGGATCGCATCGGCACGCAGGCCCATCGAGGCCGCCGTGCCCATCTGGCCCGAGACGATCCGCAGCAGGCGGTTCGCCAGGTCCTCCAGATCGTGCATGCGGTCTGCCAGCAGCGGGTCGTCGATCTGGCGCATGCGCATGCGGGTACGCTGCTGCACGCGCTCGATCGCCGCCTCGGCGGTCAGGCCGGAATCGATCGCCTCGTTGATCCGGCGAGTCCAGCCTTCGTCATAGGCGAACATGCGGTAGGTCTCGAGAACCTCCTCATGCTCTCCGCCCACGCCGAATTCCGCCTGGCTCGCCATGCGGTCGATCTGCTCGCGCATCTTCTCGAAGGCGAGGATGACGCGCTGGCGCTCGGCCTCGGTGTCTTCTGCGACGACATGTTCGATCGTCACGCGCGGCTGGTGATAGACGGCCGTGCCCGACGCCAGTCCCTTGACCAGGGTCAGGCCATGAAGCTGTTCCGGACCGTTGCTGGCCGCATCGAAGGAATGGGTGTCCACTTCGTCGATGAGGTCTGCATTGGTGATGAGCTCGGAGAGCACCATCGCCACCGTCTGCAGGGCCTCGATCTCGACTTCCTCGTAGCGGCGCGGATCGACGTGCTGCACGCACAGCACGCCAACCGCACGTTCGCGCCGCACGATCGGCACACCCGCGAAGGAATGGAACTTCTCTTCCCCCGTTTCCGGGCGATAGGAGAAGTCGGGGTGCGCTGTCGCTTCGGCGAGGTTAAGCGTCTCGATATTGTCGGCAATCGTGCCGACGAGACCCTCACCCACCGCCATTCGCGTGACGTGGACGGCCTCCTGGGCCAGGCCGCGCGTTGCGAAGAGTTCCAGCATCCCCTCACGCAGGAGGTAGATCGAGCAGACCTCGCTATCGAGGCACTCGCCTATCACTTCCACCACGTTGTTCAGCTTGGCCTGCGCATTGCTGCGCGAAGCCATGACCTCGTGGAGGCGGGTGAGAATGTTTCGTGCTGCTTCGACGGCTCCGCTGGTCATGCCCTGAGAACTACCCCAATCGGAGCGCTTTGGGAACGGAGCGGGACCGTGAAATCAGGTTAATTCGGAACTTATCTCCGCTACGCGGGCAATCGCGCGCCTAACAGCGGGCGATTTCTTCCTTGAGTCTGAGCTTTCGCTTCTTGAGGGACTGGATCAACGCATTATCAGGCAGCGGCCGCGTCATCTCGTCGTGGAGCCGGCGTTCGATCCCGGCATGCTTGAGTTGAAGGGCGCTGACGTGCGAACTATCCATGGACGGTTCTCCTCTAGAAGGGCCGGATCCGAGCCGAGCTCCCGAATTGGCGACTCGACTCCTCTCGGATGCGGCGCAAAGTCATCCAAACATATTCAGGCCACCTTGCGAAGAGTATGATTGATTCATATTCGGTGAATCGCATGGTCGCTGCGTCGAGCGGGCCAGCAGCCAAACCAGCGTTCCGGCCACAAGCCGCGCAAAGTTATGAGGAATTCCGGCGTGACCGAAGAGGAAATGCGCAAGCGCCTAGAACTCCTGAGGATCGAGCATCGCGATCTCGACGCTGCCATTGACGCACTCAATGCCTCGGGCTCGACCGATCAGTTGCAGATTGCCAGGCTGAAGAAGCGCAAACTCATCCTGAAGGATCAGATCGCGCAGATCGAGGATTACCTAATCCCGGACATAATCGCCTGATTCGGCAGGTTTCTGCGACACACAGCAGCTTTTCGGTTAACATTCCTAAACCATGAAGCGTCCCACGCAGGGACAGTCCCGAATCGGGCCGTGGATTCCTGCAAAGTCGCTGTTGCCCGCGATTCGACCTTCATAAATATCGAACGCAATGTCCGAACCAGTGACCATGAATCCGCGCATCGTCGAAGCGCTCTATTGCGAGGCTCTCACGCTTTCGGACGAAGTGCGCCATGCCTTCACGCTGTCCGGCCAGCTGGAGCGGGCCGGACACGACGAGGATGTCGCGCGCGTGGCTCTCTCGAGCGAGGGCCTGCGCACGACGACCCGGATGATGCACGCGATCGCCTGGCTTCTCAATCACCGGGCCTTCTTCATGGGTGAGATCACCGAGTACCAATTGCGCCGCCACGGGCGCCTCTCGTCCGACATGCGCCGGTCCGATCCGCAGCAGCTGGCCCTGCTCGAACCCGAAACAGCCTCACTGGTGCAGGCGACGCGTCGCTTCTACGAACGCCTGCTGTGGCTGGATCGCAACTGGCGCCTGAGCGAAAGCCCCGAGCCGAGCGCGATCGAGCGGCTGCGCGAGCGCATCGAGCAGCGGCTGGCCGGCTGATCGCGCACACGCCGGCGGGTCGACAACTCGACAGCGCGGCAATCAGGGGCCATATCGCCCCCCATGACCGACCCAAGCGCCATTGCCGCCCCCTATGCCGAAGCCGAGCAGGTCGGCCCGCTCGTGCGGCGTGTCCTGGCGCGAAACCCTTCGCCTTTCACCTACACCGGCACGCAGACCTACCTTGTTGGCGCCGCTGGCGACGTGGCGGTGATCGATCCGGGCCCTGACGAGACCGAACACATCGACGCGATCCTGGCCGCGACCGGGAACGCACGCATCGCTGCGATCATGTGCACGCACACCCACCGGGATCATTCGCCCGCGGCTACCCCGCTCGCGGCGCGGACCGGCGCACCGATCATCGGCTGCGCCCCGCTTACGCTGGAAGACGACGGACCGCGCGCGGACGCGGCTTTCGACTCTCACTATCGCCCGGACCGCGTCCTGGCCGACGGCGAAGCGGTAGCGGGCGACGGCTGGACGCTCACGGCCATCGCCACGCCCGGCCACACTTCCAACCACTTGTGCTACGCGCTGCCCGAAACCGGCGCGCTGTTTACCGGCGATCACGTGATGGGCTGGTCGACCAGCGTGGTCGCACCACCGGACGGCGACATGTCCGACTACATGGAAAGCCTCGCCCTGCTCTACCGGCGCGAGCAGGACACGGTCTATTACCCGGCTCACGGCCCTGCGGTGGAGAAGCCGCGCCAGCTCGTGCGCGGGATGATCGGCCACCGCCGCCAGCGCGAGAAGCAGATCCTTCGCCAGCTGGAAGCAGGCCGCCACCGGATCGGCGACATGATTCCGCACATGTACAAAGGCGTGGACGAGCGCCTCTGGCCCGCTGCAGGTCGTTCGGTCCATGCGCATCTGATTGATCTGGAAAGAAGAGATCTGGTCACGAGCGCAAACGACAAATGGTCCTTGCGCGCTTGACTTACCTGCGACTGGAAGCCTGACAGGCAATACTGTATCTCCTTGCGCCAAAGACAAAAGTCTTGGGGGAATACATGGCAAGCATTGCAGACGAACGCAGCGGGGCACTGACGTTCTGGCAGAAGATGGCAATCGGTATTGCCGCCTTCATTCTTTTCGGCTTCTTGCAGTGGACGGCGCGCGGCTTCGTCGACATCGCGAGCGTGCCCGTCTGGATCCACATCCATGCGCTGGTGATGGTCAGCTGGCTCGGCCTGTTCATCTACCAGCCGACATTGATCAAGCGCGGCGATCCGGCGCGACACCGCCGGTTCGGCCGGATCGGCATGGCGTTGGCTGCGCTGATCGTGATCCTCGGCAGTTTCGCCTCGATCATGACGATCCGCACCGACCATGTACCGCCGTTCTTCACCCCTGCCTATTTCCTGGCCCTGAATCACGTCGGCCTGGCCCTGTTCGCCGCGATGCTCGTCGCCGCGATCGTGAACCGGCACGACACGCAAATGCACCGCCGCCTCATCGTCGGTGCCAACGTACTGCTGATGGAGCCTGCCTATGGACGCATGCTGCCGATGCCGCTGCTTGCGCCCTGGGGCGAAACGGTTGGCATGCTCATCCAGCTCGGCACTCTGGCGATCGTGGCGCGGCACGACAGGGCGACGCTGGGCAGCGTCCACCGCGCAACGCTGATTGCGATTGGCGTGGTCGCGGCGAACCACGCGCTCTACGAAGCCATGGGCCGCACATCGCTCATGGCAGAGCTTGCGGCACGCATCACCGGGGGCGGTTAACGCATTTTCCCCTTGGGGCGCGGGCGTTCCGTCCCTAGATAGGGCCCGCAACCGGTGCAAAACTGGCACAGGAACCAGAGGGAAAGCCTACCATGACCGTAATGCCCGCCGATCTGTCCGGCGTCGACGTTCGCGCCGAGATCGAGCGACTGCGCAAGGAACGCAACGCCGTCATCCTCGCCCACTACTACCAGAAGCCCGAAATCCAGGACCTGGCGGACTACGTGGGCGACAGCCTGGAGCTGAGCCGCAAGGCTGCGGCGACCGATGCCGATGTCATCGCCTTCTGCGGCGTGAAGTTCATGGCCGACACCGCCAAGATCCTGAGCCCGGAAAAGATCGTCGTCCTGCCCGACCTCGAAGCCGGCTGCAGCCTCGAGGATTCGTGCCCGCCCGAAAAGTTCAAGGCTTTCCGCGAAGCTCACCCGGATCACATCGCGCTGACCTACATCAACTGTTCGACCGAGGTGAAGGCGCTGTCCGACATCATCGTCACCAGCTCCAGCGCCGAAACGATCCTGCAGCAGATCCCGAAGGACCAGAAGATCATCTTCGGCCCCGACCGGCACCTGGGCGGCTATCTCAGCCGCAAGTTCAATCGCGAAATGCTGCTTTGGCCGGGCGTGTGCATCGTCCACGAGGCCTTCAGCGAGACCGAACTGCTCAAGCTCAAGGCACAGCACCCGGGCGCACCGATCGCTGCCCACCCGGAATGCCCGCCGCACATCATCGATCATTCCGACTACATCGGCTCGACCAGCGGCATCCTCAAGTTCGCACAGGAATTCGAGGGCGATACCCTGATCGTCGCCACCGAGCCGCACATCATCCACCAGATGGAAAAGGCGCTGCCGGGCAAGACCTTCATCGGCGCCCCCGGTGCCGACGGCAACTGCGCCTGCAACATCTGCCCCTACATGGCGCTCAACACCATGGAAAAGCTCTACCTCGCCCTGCGTGACCTTCAGCCGCGCGTGGAGATCGAGGAAAGCGTGCGCGTCGCCGCGAAGAAGAGCCTGGACCGGATGCTGGAAATGGCTTCAGGTGCCGTTGGCAAGGGAGACCTCGGGGCTCGCTGAGTTCCCGGGTCCGAGTGAACGCACGGCCTTCGACACAAGCTCAGCCCGAGCCTGTCGAAGGCCCCGCGCCATACCAGCCCCGATCAGCCCCGAGAAAGCTGGAACACCGCGTGTTCGGCGCGGAAGTTCGCCGCTGCCGAGCTGCACTGGGTGTCACCGGAAAGGAACCAGCAGCCTTCCACGGTGATCCCGCGCTCCTTCACCAGCGCGCGGAAATCGTCGACGGTGAGGTGGTGGATGTTCGGCGTTTCGTACCAAGCGACCGGCAGCAGCCGGGTCACCGGCATGCGCCCGCCCCACAGCAGCGAGAGGCGCACGCGCCAGTGGGCGAAGTTGGGGAAGCTGACAAAGGCGCGGCGCCCGATGCGCAGCAGTTCTTCCAGCACCATGTCGGGGCGCATCGTCGTCTGCAGCGTCTGCGAGAGGATCGCGTAGTCGACCGATTTGTCGGGATAGAAGGCGAGGTCCCTGTCGGCATCGCCCTGGATCACCGAAAGCCCCTTGGCCACGCACTTTCCCACGTTCGCCGGATCCAGTTCCATGCCGCGCGCATCGCACTGCTTCTCGTCGCGCAGGGCTTGCATCAACGTACCGTCGCCGCAGCCGACGTCGAGCACACGAGATCCCGGCGCGACATTGGCGGCGATCACCGCAAGATCGGGGCGCAGCAGGCTCATCAATCCTGATCCGGTAGCGCGGCGAAGGGGCCGGAGAGGTTTTCCATCTGCCAGTCGGGCCGCACGAGCGGGGTGAAGCCCAGCTTTGCGTAGACGCCATGTGCGTCCTTGGTGGCAAGAGCGAAGCGGCGGACCCCGGCGTAGTCGGGATGCGCGAGGAACCAGCGCACCAGTTCGGTGCCGAGGCCTTGCCCGCGCGCGCGCTCGTCCACCCAGACGTCGGCCAGCCACGCGAAGCTGGCACGGTCGGAGATGACGCGCGCGAAGCCCACCTGCCCGCCGTCCGCACGATAGGCCCCGAGGCAGTGTGAGCCCGCGATCTGGCGCTCCACCTGTTCGCGCGCAATGCCCGGCGTCCAGTAACTCGAGGCGAGCCAGCCGTGGATGCGCGCGATGTCCAGCCGCGAGGTGTCGTCGCTGTATTCGATGGCGGGCATTCTAGCGGCCTTCTCCGAGGAATCCTTCGACGACGCGGTCGAGCGCGGGCACGTCGAGCAGGAACGAGTCGTGCCCGAACGGGGCGGACAGTTCGACGAAGCTCACCGGCAGGCCGGCCGCATTGAGCGCGTGGACCACGTTGCGCGATTCGGACGTGGGATAGAGCCAGTCGGTATCGAAACTGACGAGGCAGAAGCGCGCTTTCGAGCGGGCGAACGCCTTGGCCAGCATCCCGCCATGCTCCTCGGCAAGGTCGAAGTAGTCCATCGCGCGGGTAATGTAGAGGTAGGAATTGGCGTCGAACCGGTCGGTGAAGGACAGGCCCTGGTAACGCAGGTAGGATTCGACCTGGAAATCGGCATCGAAGCCAAAGGTCTTCTCACTGCGGTCCTGCAGGCGGCGACCGAACTTCTCGGTCAGACCGGCTTCCGACAGATACGTGATATGCGCGGCCATGCGCGCGACCGAGAGGCCTTTTTCCGGACCCTTCCCGCCGTTCTCCTTGGCCTCGTAATAAGCACCCTCGCGCCAGTCCGGATCGGCCATGATCGCCTGGCGCCCCACTTCATGGAAGGCGATATTCTGCGCCGAATGGCGCGCGGTCGAGGCGATGACCAGCGCCGCGCGCGCACGTTCGGAGAAGTTCGCCGCCAGCGAAAGCGCCTGCATCCCGCCCATCGATCCGCCGACGACAGCATAGAGACTGTCAATCCCCAGCGCATCGAGCAGGGCGATATGGCCGCGCACCATGTCGCGGATGGTGATGACCGGAAACCGCATGCCATAGGGATTGCCGTCCGGCGCCAAGCTTGCCGGTCCGGTCGAGCCCATGCACGAGCCGATCACATTGGCGCAGATGATGAAGAAGCGATCCGTGTCGATCGGCTTGCCCGGCCCGACCATGCGCACCCACCACCCCGGCTTGCCGGTCTTGGGGTGATCGGACATGACATACTGATCGCCGGTCAGGGCGTGGCAGATGAGGATCGCGTTGTCCCGGGCCTCGTTGAGGGTTCCGTGCGTCTCGTAAGCGACACGCACGCCTTCGAGGCTCTGCCCGCCATCGAGCGGGAGAGGCTGCGCCAGTTCAAGGACTTTGCTCGTTTCTATGTCGCGGGCCGTGGCCATAATGAACCGCCAAGTGGGGGACGTCCCGGCAACTGTCAATCACAGGCTGTCAATCGGTCCCACGCTGCGTTAAAGGCGCGCGCGTGATGACCGAAACCGAAACCCGTTCGAAAGCCCCGCAGCCCAAGCCCTGGATCGAGGCGATTCACGCCTATGTGCCGGGCAAATCCTCCGGCAAGGACGGGCGGCCGCTGATCAAGCTCTCGGCGAACGAGAATCCGCTGGGCACCAGCGAGGCCGCGCTGGCCGCACAGGCCCAGGTCCCCTCGCTCTATCCCGACCCGGACAGCAAGGCGCTGCGTGCGAAGATCGGCGAAATGCACGCCATCGATCCGGCGCGGATCGTCATGGGCACCGGCTCTGACGAACTGCTCAACCTGGCCGCGCAGGGCTATGCCGGTCCGGGCGACGAAGTGATCTACGTGCGCTACGGCTTTTCGGTCTACGACATAGCCGCGCGCCGCTGCGGCGCGACTCCGGTGGTCGCTCCCGATGCAGACTACGGTACAGATGTCGACGCCCTGATCGCCCTGGTGACGGACAGGACGCGCGTCGTCTTCATCGCCAATCCGAACAACCCGACCGGCTCCTTCCTGCCAAAGGGCGAGATCGCGCGGCTTCACGCGGCGCTGCCCGCCGACGTGCTGCTGGTGATCGACCAGGCCTATGGCGAATACGTTGCGCCCGAGGACGAGGATGGCGCAATCGCTCTGGCCGCCATGCACGAAAACGTGCTGGTCACCCGCACGTTCTCGAAGATCTTCGGCCTCGCCGGCGAACGCATCGGCTGGGGCACCGGCGCGCCGGGCATCATCCAGACACTCAACCGCATCCGCGGCCCCTTCAACGTCTCCAACACCGGGCAGGCCAAGGCGCTGGCCGCACTGGAGGATACAGCCTTTCTCGAGCGCAGCCACATCCACAACCGCGTCGAGCGTGCCCGTTTCGTCGAGAAGATCGAAGCGCTGGGCAACCACGGCCTGCGCGCGCTGCCGAGCCAGGCGAACTTCGTGCTGATCCTGTTCGAAGGCGCACTTTCGGCAGAGACCGCGTTCGACGGCCTTGCCGAACGCGGCTACATCGTGCGCTGGCTGCCCGGACAGGGCTTGCCGCAAGCCCTGCGCATCACCATCGGCAAACGCGCCGACCTCGACGTGATCGCCGATGCCCTGCGCGAAATGGCGGAAGCCGCCAAATGAGCTTCAGGAAAGTCGCCATCATCGGGCTGGGGCTGCAGGGTGGATCGATCGGCCTGGCCACGCAGGAATTCCTGCCCGAGGTCCGGACTACCGGTTTCGACCTAGACCCCGCCACCCGCGCCCGTGCGGCCGAGCGCGGCCTTGTTCACCAGGTCTGCGAAACCTCTGCCGAGGCGGTGCGCGAGGCCGATCTCGTGATCTTCTGCGTGCCCCCCGGCGTCATGGGCGAAGCGGCGGCACAGGTGCGGGACGCGCTGCGCGAGGATGCGCTGATCAGCGATGTCGGCTCGTGCAAGCAGTCGATCGCGACGGCCTTGCGCGAAGCCCTGCCCGATCACTACGTGATCCCGGCCCACCCCGTCGCCGGCACCGAGAATTCCGGCCCCGACGCGGGCTTCGCCCACCTGTTCCGCAACCGCTGGTGCATCGTCACCCCGCCCGAGCATACCGACCTCGTCAAGCTCTCGCAGCTCGTCGAATTCTGGGAGGCGCTGGGCGCAAACGTCGAGATCATGGATGCCCAGCACCATGATCTCGTCCTCGCCGTGACCAGCCACCTGCCGCACCTGATCGCCTATACCATCGTCGGCACCGCCTCGGACCTCGAGGACGTGACCCAGAGCGAGGTGATCAAGTACTCTGCCGGCGGTTTCCGCGACTTCACGCGCATCGCCGCCAGCGATCCGACGATGTGGCGCGACGTGTTCCTGACCAACAGGGAAGCGGTGCTCACGATGCTGCAGCGCTTCACCGAGGACCTCACCGCCCTGCAGCGCGCCATCCGCGTGGGCGATGGCGACGCACTGTTCGGGCACTTCGCGCGCACCCGCGCGATCCGCCGCTCGATCATCCAGGAAGGGCAGGACGATTCCCGCCCCGACTTCGGCCGCGGCGACCACGAGAACGGAACGAAGAAAATCTGAGGCCCGGAGAACCTTTTTCGGCTACCCGGCATTGAGCGGAGGACAGCCCTCACGCCGGAGCCGTGCCGACATGAAGTTATCGATCCGTACCGAGCTCGACTATTCGCTTCCGGCGCCTGCCGACGTGCTGCTTCAGGTCGAGGCGGCCATCCTGCCCGAACAGAAAGTATTGCGCGCCCATATCGACCTGCCACCGGTGGAACACTTCGCGCGCATCCCCGGGCACGACAACATCGGCGACCGGATCTGGCTGGCCGCGGCGGAATCGCTCAAGGTCCGCTACGAGGCGACGGTGGAACCGGTGCGCATGCTTGCCAATGTCGATGACCTTGCCGCGGTTCCGGCCCACCTCCTGCCCGGGGAGACGGTCGATTACCTGATGCCCTCGCGCTATTGCCCTTCCGATACTTTCCAGAACCTGGTCGAGGCCGAATTCGGCGAACTGCAGGGCGGCGCTCGCGTCGGCGCAATCCGCGACTGGATCGGCCAGCACCTCACTTACGTCGTCGGATCGAGCGAAAGCAGCACCTGCGCCGAGCAGACCTTCGTGACCCGGCAGGGCGTCTGCCGCGATTTCGCGCACCTGATGATCACGCTGACCCGCGCCAGCGCAATCCCGGCGCGCTTTGCCAGCGTCTACGGTCTCGGCGTAGACCCGCAGGATTTCCACGCGGTGGCCGAAGTGTTCCTCGACGGGGCCTGGCACATGGTCGACGCGACCGGCATGTCGCGTCCGGAAGGCATTGCCAAGATCGGCGTGGGCCGCGATGCCGCCGACGTCTCGTTCCTCACCAGCTACGGCGCCGTCACGCTCAATTCGCAAAGCGTGGAAGTCACCGAAGTCACCTAACCGACAATATCGAGCGCTCAGCGGTTGAGCGCGTTGATCGCCTCGGTCACGCGCGCTTCGACTTCCTTGCGCGGCAGGCCCGCCTCAATCATTTCGCCGACGCGCACGGTGATGACCCCGGGCTTCTTCCAGCGCCGGTGGTAGAGCCGCCCGCTGTCGACCGCGACCGGCACGACCGGCAGACCGAGCAGCTTGTAGACCCCGGCAAAGCCGGACTGCAGTTCGCCGCGCGTCCCGTGCGGCACCCGCGTACCTTCCGGGAAGATCGCCAGCGGCCTGCCCTTGGCGGCGAAGTGGCGGGCATTGGCGACCATCGAGCGCAGGGCTTTCGCCCCCTCCTCGCGTTCGACCACGACGATGCCGTAGCGCATGGCCGCGGCGCCCCAACCGGGAATACGGGCAAGCTCCGACTTGGGAAACGGCACCGGCCAGTCCATCAGCGAGGGCAAATCGATGGCCTCGAAGAAGCTCTCGTGCTTGATCGCCACCAGGACCCCGTCGTTGGGCATTTCGCCCTCGACGACGACACGCATGCCCAGCAGCCAGCGGGCACAGCCGCGGTGGAAGCGCGACCAGCCGCGCACCACTTTCCGGGCGGGCATCTCGCCCAGCCTGGCGGCCGCGAAGAAGCCCAGAACATAGAAGATCGAGCCGGTATAGAACGCGAGATAGAACGCCAGGCTGCGCATGACGTCGGCCGGGGTACTGCGCATCACTTGCCCCACAGGTTCAGCACGAAGCGCGCCAGCAGCTTGTGGTATTCGAGGAACAGCGCGCCAAGGCTGGGACGCGAGGACACCGCATCCGGTTTCAGTTCGACACCGGCAGGCATTTCCCGCGAGATTTCCAGCATGGCGCGGCGCATGTGCCAGTCGGCGGTAACGAGACGCACCGACCTGGACTTGTGCTCACTGACCCACTGTGCCGCCTCGATCGCATTGGAGCGTGTGTCATAGGCGTTGTAGCCAAGGGTGACGCAGCATTCGAGCAGCTTGTCCGATACGCCGAACTGGGCGGCGAATTCACGCGGCTTGACCTCGCGGTCGACCCCCGAGACGAGCAGGCGCGACGCCTGTCCCTCCTTCAGCACGTCCAGCGCATGTTCGATCCGGCCGGCACTGCCGGTGAGGACGATGATCGCATCGGTCTTCGTCCCGTCGAGCGGCTGCGGCAGCGCGATGGCGAACCACAGGAACCCGAACAGCCAGGCAAGAAACAGGAATGCGACCGTGCGACGAAACATCGTGTGTGTACTATAGCATCTTGCGCAGGGCGTGCATCACCGTGAGCCGCGCCGTGACCATTGCCAACAATGTGGCCAGCAATGGGACAAGTGCAAGAAGCAGCCAGTCGCTCCAGATCAGCGCACCGTTATCGACCAGGCCAGCGCCCAGCCCGGCAAAGCGACGGCCGAGCGCGAAGATGACCACCATCGCCAGCACCAGCCCCACCGCCCCGCCCCCGGCCGCGTCATAGCCGATCGAGCGCTGGAACACGCGCGCGACCTGCGCATCGGTGCCGCCAAGCAGGTGGACGATCTCGATCGTGTCGCGATTGGCACCGAGCGCCGAACGCGCCGCCAGCAGGACCGCGGCAGCAAGCGCCAGAGCCAGCAGTCCGACCAGTACCATCGCCAGCAACTGCAGCGAGACCATCGCGTCGAACACCGGCTTGAGCCAGTTCGACTGCGCATCGATCTTCGCGGACGGGGCGACCGGCATGACCGCCTTCGCGATCGCGGCGAGCCGGGCGGGCGTCGCCTGACGATCGAGGCGCACATCGATCAGCGCGGGAACCGGAATGGCATTCCCCGTCGCATCGTCGATGCCCGTGCCCAGCCAGGGTTCGATCAGGGCATCGAGTTCGGTCTGGGGAACCAGCCGCAGGCCGGCGATGCCGGGCAGGTCCTTGATCGCCGCGACCGCACGCTTCGCCTGTCCGGCGCGTACGTCGGCGCGCGGTTCGACGATCTGGACGGTCACGCCGCCCTCGATCTCGGCGCGCGCGGCAGTGACGGCATTGCCTAGCGCGAGACCCGCGGCCAGGGCGATGGCGGTCATCGCCACCATGATCGCGATGACCCAGGGCATCGGGCCGGACATGCGTCCCTGCGGGATCAGCTCGGCCTCGCCCCGGCCCATCAGCCGGCGCCCGCCGCCCAGTAAGGTGCGCAGGCTCACTGCATCTTCCTCGGCGGGTAGCGCAGCGCTCCGGTCGGATCGGACAGGCGGCCGCGGTCGAGCCGCATGATCAGGCTTTCGGGCACCTTGCGCAGCAGGTCGAGATCGTGGGTCGCGACGACGACGGTCGTGCCTTGGCGATTGAGCATCTCGAACAGGCGCATCAGCTTGAGCGCCATTTCGGGATCGACGTTGCCGGTCGGCTCGTCGGCGACCAGCATCGCCGGTCGCGCGATTACCGCGCGGGCGATGGCCACGCGCTGCTGCTCACCGCCCGAAAGCGTGGGAGGGCGCGCATCGATGCGGTCGGACAGGCCCACCCAGTCGAGAATGTCGCGGACAGGTCCGACCAGATCCTTTTCCTGATGCCCGGCCACGCGCAACGGCAGCGCGACGTTGTCGAACGCGGACAAGTGCGGGATCAGCCGGAAGTCCTGGAAAACCACGCCGATGCGCCGCCTCAGGCCCGGCAGGCGGCTGCGCGGCATCGTGATCGCGTCGGTCCCGAACATGCGGATCATCCCGCGCGAAGGGCGCTGGGCGAGATAGAGCAGGCGCAGCAGCGAAGTCTTTCCTGCACCGCTGGCACCGGTCAGGAAGTAAAAGCGCCCCGGAAACAAGGTGAAGCTCAAATCGCTGAGAACCTCGCGATCGGTTCCGTAGCGAAGCCCCACGTTGTCGAACTGAATGATTTCCCCGTCCGCAGTCATACTCATCTGGTTAGTCAGTGTGTCCGGTCCGAACGGGCGATTTGTGGCCTATAGCGAGCATTGAATGTGGAAAAAAGGCCATTGGACCGCCTACCCACATGTCCGAAGCTTGTCCCGCGCGAGCTAACCGTGCTTATAACATGGCACCATGATAATCGCCTGTCCTGCCTGCTCTACGCGCTATGCCGTCCCGGACAGTGCCATCGGCGTGGATGGCCGCACCGTTCGTTGCGCCAAATGCCGTCACAGCTGGTTCCAGGAAGGCCCGGAACTCGCCCTGGCCGAAACCGAAAGCCAGGCCGCGGCGCAAGGCCCGGCTCAGGAAACGGCGCAGCCGCGGCCGGAACCTGCCCCCGCCGCCAGGGAAAACCCGCCCGAAGCCCGCACCGCAGAGCCGGAGACCGAGCGTAAGGCGGAACCCGTCGCGCCGGGGCGCACGCCTTTTTCCGAAGAGGATTCCCCGCTGCCGCCCCCGCCCCGGGCGCCGCAGCGCACGGTGGCATCCTACTATGACGACACCGTTGGCGCGCGCTATGCCGATGAAGGCCCTTCGAGCTTCGATTTCTCGCCGCCGTTCCGCCCGCGCCGCAACTGGACCAAGATCGGCACCATTGCCGCCGGCGTGTTCGCCGTCGCGACGCTGAGCCTGACCGGAGCCGTGGCATGGTTCGGCCTGCCCGACTGGGTGCCGATCCCGCGCCAGAGCTTCACCAAGGCGCAGCCGGACCTGCAGCTGGACTTCCCGCGCAAGCGGCAGGACCGCAAGCCCCTGCCCGACGGCACCGAATTCTTCAGCGTGAGCGGCACGATCAGCAACATCGGCAGCGAATCGCGCTACGTCCCCTCGCTGCTCGTCGTCCTGCGCGACGATCGCGAGCGCATCGTCTACGAAAAGGAAATCGTTCCGCCCAAGCGCGAACTCGCGCCCGGCGAAATGGTGACCATCAACGAAGCGCTGACCGACATTCCCAAGGCGGCTGCCGCTGCCGAGATCGGCTGGAAGCCCGAATAAGGCGGGTTCGCACGCGCCCACTCCGAATAAATTTCGCCTCCGGGAAAATTTATCGGAAACAGCGCTTGCAGCCCCCCAATCCCTTTGCTAATGGCGCGCTCCTGCCACGGGGCTGGTGCGAACCAAGCCCCGTTTGATTTAGCGGTCGTGGCGGAATTGGTAGACGCGCAACGTTGAGGTCGTTGTGGGCGAAAGCCCGTGGAAGTTCGAGTCTTCTCGACCGCACCATCCCCTGAATTGACGAAACAATTCAGGGGCCTGAGGCCAGGGAACAGACCCCGCCTCAACCTTGGCAGGCAATCCGGAAATCGATGCGAAAGCCCGGCGCGCCCACGCCGTCAGGCGACGGCGCGCCTGGGCGCTTCTTCCTCGACTTGCTCGACATGGCGCGTCTCGAGCAAGTCGCGCACCACCGCGTAAGTGCGGTCATCGTCGATATCGATGGCCTGACTGCCATCGCCCAAAATTACAGCACCGACCTTCAGCGCCAATCGCCGGGAGGCGCGCGCGATGGCCCCGTAAAGGGTCTCAAGCCCGAGCATGACCCGCAGGAGGCCCAGTGCCCCGGTCGCACGGGCGATGCGCTGGCCGCTGCGGTCGAAGCGATCGCCGCGAAACACCTCGATCGCGCGCAAGGCCTGAGGCCCGGACATGCCGTAAAGGTCGCAGGCGGCGAAATCGCCGTCGCGCAGCCGGAGATAATGGCCACGGCCTGCACGGTGGGCGGCCTCTACCCATTCGCGGCGGGTCAGGGCAAAGGCGATGTCGGCCGTTTCCAGCGTATCGAGCAGGGCATCGATGGATGCAGCGCTCAACAGCGCATGATCGGCGGTCGTGACGATCGTCGGCCCGTCCCAGCCCTGCGCCGCGGCGCGCACGCTGTCCGCCAGCGATTCGCGCGCTTCGATCAGGGCCACCGTACCGCGCCCGGGCAGGCGCGTCAGGACATCGTAGACCGGCTCGAAGCCGTCACGCTCGATACAGACGGCAAGGCTGGCGATGCGCGGGTGGCTTACCGCGGTCTGCAGGACATGCGCGATCAATGGCTTGCCGGCGAGCGGAATCAGGCACTTGTGGCTCACGCCGAAGCGCTCCGCGAGGGGATCTGTCCCATTGCGCGGACGGCCGGCCAGAACGATCAGGCGGATCGGCTGCGGCACATTGCCCCGATCGGGCGAGAGACTGCGAACATCCATGGCCTGCGCCTATGCCGCGCACTTGTGACAGTCCCGTGACCGAGGTGCCTTTGTCATGGATTGTCACAAGCTACCTCGCCATGGGCTCGAGAATCCGTCTCTTCATATGATGGATCCCCAGCCACACCGCAGCGAGCACGAACGGCACCATCAGCGCGGTCAGGAAATGGGCGTGCAGCCCGGGCACGACGCTCTCCACCCCTTCCAGCAGCTTTGCCAGCAGGCCCAGGGCGTAATAGCTCACCGCCACGACCGAAAGGCCTTCGACCAGCTGCTGCAGGCGCAACTGGCGCGTGGCATTGCGCTCCATCGAGGCGAGCAGCCGCCCGTTCTGGTTCTCGATGCGGGTCTCGATCCGGGTGCGGAACAGCGAGACGAACTGCGCGGTGCGCTGGGCAAGTTGCTCGGCGCGGCGGCGATGGGCGGCGCAGGTGCGCACGGCCGGGAAGAAGCGGCGCTGGGTGAAGTCGGTCAGCGACAGGTGCCCCGGGCATGGCCGTATATTGAGGTCGGAAAGCCGCTCCTCGACGATAGTGGCATAGGCCTCGGTCGCGCTCATCCGGTAATCGCATTCGGCCGAGTGGGTGATGAGATCCATGTAGAGGCTGGTCACTTCCTCCAGCAGCGAATCGTCGGTCACTTCTGGCCGCGCGATTGCGCCGTTCATCTTGCCCAGCATCGCCTCGATGTGATCGAGCCGCTTCCACCCTTCGCGCGCGACCGGAAGCCCGAGCAGCGCAAGATTGCGGTAGTTGCCCAGTTCCTGCAGCCGCTGGACGGTGCGGGTAAGGTCGGCGGGCAGCATTCCGTTGGCCGCGACGATAAGGATGCCGAAGCCCTGCTCACGCAGGCGAAAGTCCGACCAGATCCGCGCCGATGCACCGAGCGATTCACCGGTTCCGATGCGGCAGGATACGAGTTCGTCGTCGGCAATGCCGATCTGCGGCAGCAGCGCGCCGGCCTCGCCCTCGTCCTTCACCAGCAGCAGCCGGGTCGCGCGGATCACCTTGCCCGGCAGGACATTGGCCCAGGCCACCGCCTTCTCCAGGTCGCTGCCGACCGCCGGGGCGAACAGCGCCTCCAGCGTACCGTCCCTGACGAAAAGCGTCGTGGTGCTCGCTTCGTTGTGCCGCTCCAGCGTAAAGGCCACTCCGGGCGAGAACAGGCCCTTCACATGGCGTGGATTGTCGGTGCAATCGATCCAGGCGCCCTGGGGCAAGTCTTCCAGTGCCCGACGCTCGGCCTCGCGGTCTGGCGCATCGAGGACCCGGACCAGTTGGATGATAAGACACGGCGCCTCCAGCAAGGGCCAGCGTCGCAGGTGCATTTCGCCGACGACGGTGCGGCGCAATTCGTGCTCATTGTGCATGACTCATCCCTGCAGCGATCCCGGGTTCGCTCCGGATTCGATGGCAGCATAATAAACCGGCCTGCCGTGCGTCCACAACCGGACCAAAGGTATGGAATACCAATTCCCGCCTCGTCGTCCGCGCTGCCCGGCTGCACAGAACCAAAGTGCAATAGCGGGCCTCCCGGCGACCGTGCGAAACCTGCGCCAACATTCGATCCGGGAGATGATCACATGCGTTTTCACCTTGCCGCTGGCCTGTCGGCGCTGGTGCTGGCCGGTTGTTCCGGCGGCAACGACACGGCCGCACCTGAACCTGCACAAACGGTCAGCGCCGCCGCAACCGAAGCTGCTGCCCCAGCCGTCGCCATCGCCGCGCCGGAAGCCGAGGCGCCGACAAGCGCCCCCGAGCCGACACAAGCGGCGACGCCTGAACCGAAGCCCACGCCATCGCCAAGCCCAAAGCCGGGCCTTGCACCGGTTGCCGCCGCGATGCCGGTTGCAGAGCCGGTCAAGCTTGCCGATGCCGCGCCCCCTGCCGTCTTTGCGCGCTGCGCGGTCTGCCACGAGGCGGCCAAGGGTGCACCGGACAAGCTCGGCCCCAACCTCTACGGCGTCTTTGGCGCCAAGGCCGCGCAAGGCGGTTTCAGCTTCTCCGATGCGCTGGAGAATTCCGGCCTGACCTTCGACGAGGCGACGCTGGACAAGTGGATCGAGAATCCCCGCGCACTCGTCCCGGGCAACCGCATGAGCTTCCCCGGCCTCAAGGACCCTGCCAAGCGGCAGGCCATCATCGACTACCTCAAGCAGCAACGTTAAGGGACCGCTCCTCCCAGCCCGTCATCCCCGCGCAGGCGGGGATGACGCATCCTACCCCGTCGTGACGCCATCGTCGTCGTCATACGCCCGCCGCATCGGAAAATGCACGTCTGCGCAAAGCCAGTGAAATGCCTCTGGCAACTTCCCGAAATCAGGCTAGCGTCAGCACAAACAAGTGGGAGAGCCGTTTATGTTCGTGAAGTTCACCGCCACCGACAGAGTGCCTGCCATCGTCAATGCCACACAAGTCACTTTCATCACGCCCGTCGAGGATGGCACGCGCATTCGCTTTGGCGAAAACCGCACTGTCACGGTGATCGAACCCATGGACGAAGTGTGGCGGCGGCTGGACCAGACCGGCCAGTTACCGTCCAACTGAACACCCCTAGAAACGCGCGCGCAGTGAAACCGTAAGGCGGCGCGGCGCGCCGGGAGCATAGGCGCGCGGATCGCTGGCACCAGGGGCTTCGGCAAGGTCGATCTCTTCGATTTCGGCGAAGGTCCCTGCGGTCGCGTAGCGCTTGTCGAAAAGGTTGCGCAGTTCGCCTGCCAGTTCCAGTCCCGGAGCCAGAGTCAGCCTGCCGAACAGGTCGAAAACGGCGTAGCCGGGTATGCGCGGATTGTCGTTGCCCTCATCGCCCATAAGCACTTGCGCGGTACGCGCACGCATCGCGGCACCCAGTTCCCAGGCGTTCGTCGCGCGGCCCGCGTAAAGGTTCAGCGCATGGCGCGGCGTGCCGGGCAACCGGTCGCCGCGCGCAACCGCGATCACCCGTTCCGCGTCGGCCATGGGATTGGCCGGACTCGACAGCAGGAACGGGCTGCGGAACCGGGCGTCGGTAAAGGCATAGCCCGCGCTCAGGCGCCAGGCATCGCGGTGCCATTCCAGCGACGCCTCAACGCCCTGCCTGCGGCTGCGCCCGAGATTCGCGAAGTAGGCGCGCCCGCGCACTTGCGAGGCAACCATGCGGATATCGTTTCGCGTATCCGCGCGCCAGACGGACAGGCGCCAGCCCAGTCTCCCCGACGCGCCTTCCAGATCGACATGCCAGTTGCGCGCGGTGACGGCCTTGAGCGGGGGGTCGGCGATGAAGAAATTGGCCAATGTACACGGCGCTTCGGGGTCGGCGCAGGAAAGCTCCGCAGGCGTCGGGATGCGACTGGTCATCGCGAAACCCGCCGTCGCGCGCAGGTTCTTTTGCAAGACATAGTCGAATTCGAACGATGGATTGATCCGGGCGAAGCGGTGGCGGCCATCGAGGGCAGTGCCGAGCCGGTCGTCGAGCTCGACCCGATTGCGTGCCCAGCGCGCGCCCAGTTCGGCAGTGAGCGCACGTGTCAGCGGCAGTTCGGCGCTTGCGAACAGCGCCAGGTCGTTCATCCGGCTGACGACATCGACCGAAGTGATCGCACCGTCCGCCGAGGCGAGTACGTGGCCAAGCGCCTCGACCGTTCGGTCTTCCTCCAGCACGCCCAGTTCACTGACGGCGCGAAAGCGCGTGCGGTGCCGCTCCCACGAAAGACCGAAGGCGAACCGGCGCGTGCCCCGGTCGGTCTCGCGCTCGTCGAGCCATTGCAGCGTCGCGCCGCCGCCGTGCGTCCGCTCGCGGCCACGGTTGAAGACGGCGTAATCCGCGATGGCGGGATCGGCGGCAACCGCTGCCCCTCCCGACAGCAGGGGCTCGGAAAAGCCGTCTTCCTCATCGCCAAGGCACAGGAACCCGGATTTGCCGTCGCAGGGACCGAAGTCGGCGAGATCGCCATTGGCGCTTCGTCGCGAGAGGCGCTGGTAATGGCTGCGCAGTTCGATCCGTCCACTCGCTCCCAGATCGAAGTATGGCGCTGCGACAAGGCGCAGAAACGACGTGCGCGTCGTATCGGGGCGAGTGAAAACGGCGCGGTAGTCTGCGGCCAGCAGCTCCACCGGCGAAACGCCATTGCCGGTCAGGCGGGTTCGGGCCGCCAGCGCCTGTACCTCCAGCCCCCAGCCTTGCCCGGCGTGCAATCCCTTGGCGAAAAGCCGATCCAGTCGCGAGGGGCTGGCATCGCGCCAGCCCTCGTCGTCACGCCGGTCGGCTACCAGCAGGACGCTCGAATCCGTGTCGCCAATCCCGGCCGACGCGATTCCTCCGATGCTCCCCAGGCTATCCCGGTCGAGCGCGAGCCGCAGACCGGGCAGTGTCGTGCCGTCGTGGGTTTCAAGCAGCAGCGATCCGGCCAACGCATTGCGGCCGTGGACCGGGCTCGCTTCGGTGAGCCGCGCGCGCACCAGTGCCGCCTCGGGCAGCAAGTCGACAAGCACGACGTCGCCGAAAGGCTGGTTGAAGCGCACGCCGTCAAGATAGACGGCAAGCCCCTGCTCCGCGCCCTGAAGCGGCGAGGCGGAAAAGCCGCGCCATCCGATCGATGGCTGCCAGGCATTGCCGGTCGCTTCGCCAAGGGTAAGACCCGGAACCGTGCGCTCCAGCGTGCGGCCAAGGTCGGGCCGGGCCGCGGCATCGAGCGCCCTGGCATCGATGACCCGGGCTTCGTCGAGATCGATCGCGCCGCCCGGAGCGACGACCGTGATCGGCGGCGCCTCGTCCGCCCGGGACGGGGCCGGCCACGCCAGCGCGGCCGCGGCCAGTACCGCGGCCAGGCCGGTCCTTACATCATGCGGCGCAGGATGCCGTCCTTGAGCACGAAGTGATGGCGCAGGGCGGCAGCGATGTGCAGCACCACCAGCGCCAGCATCACCCAGCCGAGAATCTCGTGGCCTTCGTGCGCCGGGCCGGCGAACGGGCCGTCCTTGCTGATCGGCAGCTTGGGCCAGAGGAACAGGCCGAAGAAGCTGAGCGGATACTTGCCCGCCGACGAGAATATCCAGCCGGTCAGCGGCATGATCAGCATCAGCGCATAGAGCACCACATGCGTGGTCGATGCGGCCATGCGCTCGAGAGGTGAAAAGTGATCGGGCAGCGCAGGCTTTTTCCAACGCAGGCGCCAGATGATCCGCCCTATCGTGACCAGCAGGATGATCAGGCCGAACGACTTGTGCACGGTCATGAGCTGGACGACCTTCTCCAGCGGTTCGTGCAGCAGGCCGGACGCCAGATTGAGAATGACAAGAATCGCAAGGATCCAGTGGAACCAGCGGGCCCCCAGGTTGTACTTCTCGACCGTCATCGGATGACCTCATGATCGGGGCCCGATCACAAGCCCCAGCGGAAACCGGCCCACAGCGTGCGGGGCACGCCAAGGTCCAACGAGCCGCCAGAGTTACGGGTTATGATCTTCTCGTCAAACAGGTTTTCGCCGCGCAGGATGAACGAGGCGCGCGCGCCGAGCGGGATTTCCACAAGGGCATCGAGCGTGGTGGCTGCCGGAAGAACGTCGGTTTGCAAGTCGTCCTCGAACTGCGCGCCGACATGGCGCAGGGTCAGGGCCACGCTCCACCTGTCGGCAGGAACGAAGGCGAGGGTCGCGCTGGCTGCAAAACGCGGTGTCTGTGCCGGACGCATTCCGTCGAGATCCGCGGAAATCCCGGAGCCGTGGACCTCTGCATCGTTCCACGCGAGGGAGGCATCAAGGCGGACCGGACCGGTGGCGAAGTGCGCCGCGGCTTCGATCCCGCGCGAACGGATTTCGGGCAGGTTGCGGCGCTGGCGCAGGTT
The DNA here is from genome assembly GCF_001368935.1 of Novosphingobium sp. KN65.2. Lineage (NCBI taxonomy): Bacteria > Pseudomonadati > Pseudomonadota > Alphaproteobacteria > Sphingomonadales > Sphingomonadaceae > Novosphingobium > Novosphingobium sp. KN65.2. Next base: position 28,684 of record NZ_CCBH010000148.1, on the reverse strand, counting down.
GGTGCCGATGGTGACGTTGGCTATGGCGTTCTCGATGCGATTTTCAAACGCCGTCAAAGAGAGTTTCAAGCCCCGCGCCGGAGCGAGATCGACGCCGGCCTCGTAACCTTCGAGCTTCTCGTTGCGCAGGGCGGCATTGGCGCGGGTGACGACCGGGAAAACGGTGAAGGGACGATAGAGTTCGTTGAGCGTCGGCAAGCGCAGCCCGCTGTAGGCCGAGGCGCGCAGGGCAATGGCCTCGCTTGCATGGAACAGCACACCGGCGCGGTAGCTCAGCGTCCAGTCGGCCCGGTCGGGATAGCGCTCGTCGCTGGCGACAAGGCCATCGGGGCTGCTCTCGGTAAAATACCCGCCTGCAATGACGGTCCTGTCCGCGCGCAGGCCGCCGGTGAGAACGAAAGGACCCAGCGTCCAGTCCTCCTCGGCGAAGAGGCCGAGGTCGGTATTGTGCCCACCGGCCCGTCGGCGCGCGGTAATCTTGCCGGTAATGGCACTGATCGCGACTTCCTGCATGGTGCCCGAAGTGCGCCGCCAGTCGGCGCCGAGCCGCAGCACATGGGCATCGCCCAGCGGCGGGCGCAGTTCGAACTTGCCGCCGATCCCGGTCGCGGGCGTCTTGTACTGGTCGAGCACGGGAACGAACCGCGTCGAACTGACGACGACATTGCTGAAGTTGCGCGCCTGGACATAGGCCAGCGCATCGAACTGCCACGCACCCCGCCCGACAAGCCGCAGGCTGGCATCCTGCCCTTCGGTCGCGCTGTCCGCACCATCGAAGCGCAAGGTGCGGTGATCCTCGAAGACAAGCCCGCGCGCCTGCAGCTCCATGTCGTCAGCAAGCGGCGCGATCGCGCGCAGGCCGGCCGACCAGGAATCGAAGCGGGCTCGCACAGAAGCAGGGACGCGGTCATCGGACGGCGTGGTCCAGAAGCCCTTGCCGCGATCCCAGCGCCCGCTGGCGACGACGAAGCCGGAGCCCAGCTGCGGCGCGATCGAGGCGCTCGCTTCGGTTTCGCCGCGCTGGTTGGCAAGGACGCTGCCCGAGACAAGCCCGAGATCCTCAGGTCCGGCGCTTTCCAGTTCGATCGTGCCCGAAAGCGCGCCCGAGCCGAAGGGACCGGAACCACCACCGCGCGTCACCCGAATGCGGCCCAGACGGTCGGGAGCCAGAGCGGGAAGCGGGATGTAGCCGAAGAATGGGTCGGCCATCGGCACCCCGTCGAGCAGGACCAGCGCGCGGCTCGATGCGTTGCCGCCCAGCGCCCGCAAGGTCACCCCCTGCGCCGAAGGATTGGACGAACGGCTGTCGGAACGGCGGAACTGCTGGAAGCCGGCAACCGAGGTCAGCACGTCCTCGATCCGCCCGGACGGTGCCGAAAGGATCTCCTTCCGGGCGATTTCGAGCGTGGAATAGGCGGGCGTGCCCGGAGTTTCCTCAAGCCCGTGCCCGGTGACGAGGATTTCTCCTGCATCGGCGGCTTCGTCGGCGAGCGCGAGGCCGGGGGACAGGAACGCCAGCGCAAGCGCCGTGGCGGTGATGGTCAAGGGGCCACGCATGGCGCCCGGGAAACGAAAGTCATCCATATCTCTGCGACCTGTCTACGGGTGACGAAAAAGGGAGCCGGCGATCCCGGCAGCCCTGGTAGGAGGCGGGTCTGCCGGGATGCCCCGTGCGGCGGGGAAGCACGCCGCACGGGGCCGGGAAGCGCCTCAGAAGAAGAGGATCCCGCCCAGCGCCATGGCGTCGCTCTCGGCCGCGTTGCCGCTGTGGGCCTTGGCCTTCGAGTGTACGTATTCTCCGATAAGCGTGACCCAGCTCGTCAGGCTGTAGCGAAGCTGTCCGACGTAGCTGGAGTTGGTCTTGACCAGATCCGGATTGGCCAGCGCGTCGGCGGCATTGGCATGGTGCAGCGAGCTTTCGCCGTAGCTGGCACCGACTCCGATCTTGCCGAAAGTAGCGAGAGCCTGGGCATAGAAGCCGTCGCTCTTGCGCGGATTGCCCAAGGCGTCGGTATCGAAGAGGCCGAAGACCGTCGTGCCAAGGCCCCTGGCGGTATAGTAGTAACCGGTCACGGCAATCGGCCCCGCCGTAACCTTGCCGCCCAGGTCCAGCCCCTTGCCTGTGTAGCTGCCGCCTGCCGCGATGTCGTGCTTCTGGCTGACGCCGGAGACCCAGAACCGGGTGCCGATCCCGCCGAGCTTGCCGTCATAGGTCAGCTTGCCCTGCACGCCGGGACTGGAATTGCTCTGCGCCGGTCCGGTCAGGGAATCGAGCGGCTGGAACACGCCGACCGAGGCCTGGAAGCCGGAGAAGTTGGGGCTGGTATACGTGATCTGCGGCTGGAAGTCGGTGTAGATGTAGCCCACGCCGATGCGGCCCAGCGTCGTATTGCCCGGCGCGACGTTGTTGCCCGGCGTGCCCGAGGACAACAGGGTTATGTCGTTGAGGATGCCTTCCGAGGCAAAGAGGCCGATGTCGCGACCGATCTTGATCGTGCCCAGCCCTGGCTTGCCGAATGTCAGGTAGGTCTGACGGGCATCGATACCGGCCGTGGCCAGCGCGGTCGGCTGGCCGCCGTTGTTCGCACCCAGCGCACCCCAGGCGGTCGAGTTGATGCCGGGATAGAGGCCGAAGAAGGCGCCGATATCCCAGCCTTCCTGCTTGGTAGAGACCGAGACGGTCAGGTAGCCGGGCAGCAGGCCGTTGCGCACCGCACTGGAATTGCGGGTGCCGACGCTGGCGATGCCGCCGACGACGTTCGTCGTGGCCGAAGGCGTGTCCGGATTGTCGTGAACGTAGAAGCCGTTGACCGAGCCGGAGAACTTGATCGTGGCCGGACCGACTTCCATGCCGATCCCGCTTTCCGTCATGCGCACCATGCGGCTGGAATCGAGCGTTTCCTGTGCCCTTTCCATCGGTGCGGCACTGGACGGCGGAGCCGCTTGCGCCTGTTCCTCGGCCAGCAGTTCGGCGTATTCGTCATCGCTCAGGATGCCTTTTTCATGAAGGCGCTTGAGCAGCGTTTCGCCCGTTCCGGCATATGCTGGCGCGCTCGCCAGGGCGAGTGCCCCCAGCGCGGCAGAGCCACGTAGAATGATCCTGGAGATCATTATCCTTCCCCCTTCGGTAAGATGGTGTCGACTATTCCTGCGACTGGGGAAGATGATGGGCCGGGAGCGCCCCGTCGGGTATTGGACTTTGGTTCCTGTACTTTGGAACGAGGGCTAATGGCCGAGCGCGACGCCCCAGGGGCCTTCGCCCGTGGGGATCGTCGCCGTGACCGCCAGTGCCTCGAGGTCGACCACCGAAAGGTCGTCGCTGCCGCCATTGGCGACGAGCGCACGCTTGCCGCCGGGCAGGATCGCCAGGTGCCAGGGCCTCTCGCCCACGGCGATGTAGCCGCGCACCCTGCGGCTGGCTACGTCGACCACGGCCACGGCATTGGCCCGCCCCAATGCGACGACGGCGGTGCGGCCATCGGGCGTGAAGCGGATGCCGCAGGGCATGACCTTGTATGCCGGCACGCCGGGCGGGGCGAAGTCGATGGTCGCGATTACCGAGCGGCTCGCGACATCGGCGATCTGGACGACGCCCGCCATTTCCGCGGCAACCCACACGTGGGCGCCGTCGGGCGTGAATTCGACGTGGCGTGGCCGGGTCTGCGTCTCCATTTCCTCGATCACTTCGCGCGTGGCGAGGTCGATCCAGGCGACGGTCGCGTCCTCCTCGCTGGTGACGAGCAGCCATTTGCCGTCGGGGCTTTCGGCAATCCCTTCCGGCTCTTCCCCGACCGGAACCTGCCAGGCAAGGCGACCCTTGGCGAGATCGACTGCAGTGGCCGCGCCATCGTCCTCGTTGGCGATGAACAGCAGCCTCCCGTCGTGCGAGGCGAAGAACTGCTCCGGATCGGCGCCCGAGGGCAGGACCGAGACGAGCGCCCCGGTCTGCGGATCGCGCACTTCCACGGCATTGTCGGCACTGGCGCAGACCAGCAGGTATTTGCCGTCGCGGGTGAGCGCGATGCCGCGCGGGCGATGGCCCACCGGCCAGTTCGCCACGGCTTTGCCACTGGCGAGGTCGACAACGGTGACCGTCGAGGAACGCTCATTGCTGACATAGGCCCTGGTCGCGGCGCTTTGGTCCCCGGCAAGTGCGGGTGCGGCGCAAACGAGCGGCGAGAGCGCGGCGCAAGCGACCAGCGCGATCCGGTTCAGGCATCTCTCCATGGGGGCAAGCCTACCACCTGGCGGCCTGCGGGGAATTGCACCTTGGTCTGGTACCATAGTCCAATTGGGGCGGCGCGCGGCTCTCGGTTATCCAGAACGGCAACAAGGCGGCGGCAACCGGAGGCAATCCGAAGTCGCAAGGCCGCAAGTCGCAGAGGATGACTGACCATGAAACTGACAATCGGCCGCTCGGCCCTGCTTGGCGCGGCGGCCATCGCTTCCTTCTCCATCGCCGGCAACCTCCATGCGCACGGTAACGTAACCCCGCAGGCGGTCGACACCAGCGCCCTGCCCGATATTGACGGCGGCAACGACCACTGGCTCGAAGAGAACCCCTATACCGGCAACCCGAAGGCCATCGAGATCGGCGAATCCGCCTATGGCCAGAACTGCGCGCGCTGCCACGGCCTGCAGGCGATTTCCGGCGGTATCGCGCCGGACCTGCGCTATCTCGAACTGGGTGCATCGGGAGACGAATGGTTCGTCGAACGCTTCCGCCACGGCTCCAGCCACGACGGCAAGGTCTATATGCCGCCCTTCGGCGATGTGCTGGGGCAAAAGGCCGGTTGGGCGATCCGCACCTGGCTGGAAACCCAGCACACCGAGGACTGACCGGTGGCAGGCGACAGCCGCAGGTCGTTCCTGGCCGGGCTGGCGGGCGCGCTCGGCGCGCTCGCCTTGCCTGCCGCCCTGCGCCCGGCACCCCTGCTCGCCGCCCCGCTGGAGAAAGTCCGCGAACTGGGCGTGCTGCGCGTCGGGCTCTATGCCGACAACCGGCCCTGGTCGTGGGACCGGGACGGCACGCCCTCGGGGATCGATGTCGAGCTCGCCCGCGTGCTGGCCGAACACCTCGGCGTGCGCGCCGACATCGCGCTGTTCCCGGCCGACGAGGAGCTGTCGGACGACTTGCGCAACGTCGTATGGCGCGGCGGCCTGCTTGGCTTCCAGCGCTGCGACGTGATGCTGCACGTGCCGTTCGACCGCCAGATCATGGCGCAGGAGGATAACGTCGTGTTCCTGGCGCCCTATTACCGCGAGAGCTTCGGCGCGGCCTGCGCGGCCGATATCGGCGATTGCGAGGCTCCACCCGTCCAGATGCACGGCAAGCGACTGGCGGCCGAACTGGATTCGATCCCCGACTTCTACCTGCTGGGCAGCTTCGGCGGCATTCTTGCCAGGGACGTGACCCACCTGCCGAGCGGCTATGCCGCCGTCGCGGCGCTGGGCGAGGACAAGGCCGACTTCGCCGTCGCCAGCCGCGCGCAGATCGAGGCCGCGCTTGCCGACCATCCCGATGCCGCGATCCGCAAGCGCAAGGGACCGCTGCCCGCGATGCTCTCGCCGGGCTGGGACATCGGCATCGCGGTCAAGGAAAACAGCCGCTCGCTCGGCTTCGTCCTCGAGGAAGAGATCATGGCCATGGCCGCGGACGGCCGGATGAAGACGATCTTCGCTCGACACGGGGTCGAGTGGCAGCCGGCTCTTGCCGCCCAGCCCTCCGCTTCGTGAACCAGGGGGACGGGGACGCCGACTGCGACCGGCGTCCCCCGAACCGCATCCTTACCTGACATCCGCGCGACCCGCCCGCTTCCGGCCGCCATTGCGGTGCGCCCTTCGAAGCTTTGCCGAAGATGCGCATATCCCACTCGTCTTGTCCCAAGGTTCAATTGTCCGCCCCTCTCCAACGACTAGGCTGACTTTCGACGTCCGGGGGCAACAGGTCGATTACCGGCACCTGAACTCGGCGCATAAGCAACAAGGAGGGATAGGATGAAGCGGCGTTTCTCAAAACTCATCGCGGTGCTCGCCGCGGCTGGCAGTACGATAGCCGTACCGCTCCACGCGGCCGGACCGACCAGCGCCGACCTCATGAACGATGCTGAATCCACCGGCGACGTTCTCAGCTACGGCCTGGGGCCGTGGCAGCAGCGCTTCTCGCCGCTGGACACGCTCAACGCCGACAATGTCAGCAAGCTCGTGCCGGCCTTCGCGGCCTCGCTCGGCGGGGAAAAGCAGCGCGGGCAGGAAGCCCAGCCGCTGGTCTATGACGGCACCATCTACGTCACCGGTTCCTATTCGCGCCTCTTCGCCTTCGACGCGCGCACCGGCGAGAAGAAGTGGGAATACAACGCCCGCCTGCCCGATGCGATCATGCCGTGCTGCGACGTCGTGAACCGCGGCGCCGCGATCCACGGCGACAAGGTGATCTTCGCCACACTCGATGCGCACCTCATCGCGCTCAACCGCGAGACCGGCAAGGTCGTGTGGAACAAGAAGCTCGCCGATTATCAGGCCGGCTACTCGGCCACCGCCGCCCCGCTGATCGTCAAGGACATGGTCATCACCGGCAATTCCGGCGGCGAATTCGGGATCATCGGCGAAGTGCAGGCGCGCAACGTCGACACCGGCGAGCTGATCTGGTCGCGCCCGACCATCGAAGGCCACATGGGCATGCTCAACGGCAGGGAAAACGGCGTGACCGGCAAGACCGGCGCGACCTGGCCGGGCGACATGTGGAAGACGGGCGGCGGCGCCACATGGCTGGGGGGCACCTATGACCCGGGCACCAACCTGCTGTTCTTCGGCACCGGCAACCCGGCCCCGTGGAACAGCCACCTGCGCCCGGGCGACAACCTCTATACCAGTTCCACCCTGGCCATCGACGCCGATACCGGCGTGATAAAGTGGCACTACCAGACCACCCCGCACGACGGCTGGGACTTCGACGGCGTCAACGAATTCATTCCCTTCGACGCGACGATGAACGGCAAGCCGATGAAGCTGGGCGCCAAGGCCGACCGCAACGGCTATTTCTATGTGCTCGACCGCAGCAACGGCAAGCTTCTGGGCGCGCACAAGTTCGTGATGGAGACGACCTGGGCGAACGGCATCAACCTCAAGACCGGCCGTCCCAACTACGTCGATGCCAACCGTCCCGGCGCACCGGCCGGTCCGGACAAGGGCAAGTCGGTGTTCGCCTCGCCCTCGTTCCTGGGCGGCAAGAACTGGATGCCGATGGCCTATTCCCAGGATACCGGCCTGTTCTACGTGCCCTCCAACGACTGGGGCATGGACATCTGGAACGAACCGATCGCCTACAAGAAGGGCGCGGCCTACCTCGGCGCGGGCTTTACCATCAGGCCGATCGCCGAAGACCACATCGGCGCCCTGCGTGCGATGGACCCGAAGACCGGCAAGATCGTGTGGGAATACAAGAACGCGGCGCCGCTGTGGGGCGGCGTGCTGACCACGCACGGCAACCTCGTCTTCACCGGCACGCCGGAGGGCTACCTCAAGGCCTTCGACGCGAAGACCGGCAAGGAACTGTGGAAGTTCCAGACCGGCTCGGGCGTCGTCGGCTCGCCGATCACCTGGATGCAGGACGGCGAACAGTACGTCGCGGTGATGTCAGGCTGGGGCGGCGCGGTGCCGCTCTGGGGCGGCGAAGTCGCCAAGACGTTCAAGGAAATCAGCCAGGGCGGCATGCTCTGGGTGTTCAAGCTGCCCAAGTAAGCGGTCAGCACGGCAACCGGCGCGCCAGTCCGGGACTGGCGCGCCCAACCTCCCCGGGTTAACTTCATGAGCATATTGGTCGCCAGGGACAGAACCATGGAAGAGTTCACCGCACCGGACCGCGTCCTGATCGTCGACGACCATTCGCTGGTCCGTGACGGACTGCGCTCGATCTTCGACGATACCTTCCCGGATTGTGAGATCCTCGAGGCGGATTGTCTGGAGAGCGCCCTGCAGGTGCTGTCGGCATCGGGCGACGTCGATCTGATGCTGCTCGACCTCAACATCCCCGACGTCTCGCACCTTTCCGGACTGGAGCGCCTGCGCGACGACTTTCCCGCGACCCCCGTCGTGATGGTCTCGGGCGTGTGCGACCGCAACGTGGTGCGCGATGCATTGGCAGCCGGCGCAGCGGGCTTCGTGCCAAAGTCACTGAAGCGCGCCGCGATCGTCGATGCCCTGCAACAGGTCCTCTCCGGAGAGATCTACATGCCCGAACTGGAGGTCGACGATACGCAAGCCGCGGAAGAAGACCTCATCCGCGCGCGCATCGACAGCCTCACCCCGCAGCAGCGCGTCGTCCTTGGCCATCTCGTCGCCGGGCGGCTGAACAAGCAGATCGCCTACGAGCTGGACGTCTCGATGACGACGGTGAAGGCCCACGTCTCCGCGATACTGCAGAAAATGAACGTCTTCAGCCGCACACAGGCGGTGATCATGGCCGGCAAGGTCGGTTTCAGGGGGTGATCGGCGTCAGATAGCGCCAAGGCCCCCGTCCTTCGACGAACCGCGCCTTTTCAGATCACCTCAAGCTGGCGCAGCAGGGCCCGCAACTGCGCAGGTTTCACCGGCTTGTGCAGGACCGGAAGCGACAGGCCGGCAAGCTGCGCCTTGGTCTCCTCGCCGCGGTCTGCCGTAATTACCATCGCCGGTACTTGCGAGCCTGCTTTCTCGCGCAGCTGGGCAACCGCGACATCGCCGGTCACCTCGTCATCGAGGTGGTAGTCGACGATCAGCATGGCCGGCCCCTGCTGCAGCGCAGCCAGCGCAGCCGGGTCCTGCGGATCGCCGACGGCGACGACATCGAGCCCCCAGTTCTCCAGCAGGGCTTCCATGCCGGACAGGATCGCCGGGTCGTTGTCGACGACGAGCACGAGGCCCCCGGCTTCGCCGGAGCCGTTCACGGCGGCAGGCCGCACTTCGGTCGGCAGTGCGGCCGGTTCCGCGCGCGGCAGGCGGATCGAGAACGCCGCCCCTTCTCCGGGCGCCGTTTCCAGGCCGATCTCGTGGCCCAGCATCGTCGTGACGCGCCGCACGATGGCAAGGCCCAGCCCCTTGCCCGGGATTTTCTGCGTCTTGCCGATGCGGCGAAACTCCTCGAAGATCTCGTCGCGGTCGGATGCGGCAATGCCGGGCCCGGTGTCCCGCACGGTAACGACGACGTGATCGCCCTCCAGCGTCAGCTCCACAGCAACGCTGCCCTCTTCGGTGTAGCGGATCGCGTTCGACACGAAATTCTGCAGTACGCGGCGCAGCAGGCGATGGTCGCTGCGCACCCACAGCTCCGTTTCGGGGACATCGAAGACAAGGTTGCCCGCCTGCGCCAGCGGGGCGAACTCTATGCGCAAGGCGCGCAGGATCTGGTCGAGCGAGAGATCGGTGAACTCGGGCTGGATCGCCCCGGCGTCGAGACGCGAGATCTCGAACAGCGCTTCGAGCAGGTCCTCCACCGAGTCCAGCGCGGTCGATGCCTGCTGCACGAGGCTGTGCGACTTGGCCGGCATGTCATGCCCGTCCATCGCCGAAACGAACAGTCGCGCGGCATTGAGCGGCTGGAGCAGGTCATGGCTGGCCGCGGCAATGAAGCTGGTCTTCGAACGGTTGGCCGTCTCCGCCTCGTTCTTCGCCTCGACGAGCTGCCGGTTGAGGTCGACGAGTTCGGCAGTGCGTTCGGCGACCCGGCGTTCAAGCGTCTCGGCCGTCTCGGTCAGCGAGCGCTGGAACCGCACGCGGTCGGTTATGTCGTCGAAAGTGAAGACCATGCCGCCGTTCTTGAGCGGAACCGAGCGCACGGTGAAATGCCGCTCGCCGATCATGCACTGGGTCGCCACCTGCGCGGCCCCGCCCTCACGCCAGTCGAGAGCGTCGGGCCGGTCGAGGCCGAGCTTGAGGATGCACCATTCGGAGAGCGCAGCGTGGTTGTCGAGACCGTTGCCCGGCGCATCCGTGCCAAGCCCGAGGATCGTCAGCATGCCCTCGTTCCACGCCTGCAGCCGCCGCTGCGGATCGAACAGGCAGACGCCTTCGGACAGGGTATCGAGCGTGGCCTGCAGCGCGAGGTTGCGTTCGGCCAGTTCGCGGGCGCGCTGCCGGGCGTCTTCGGCCTTGACCGAGGTGATGTCGGTGTAGATCCCGACGGTGCCGCCGTCGCTGGTCTTGAGTTCGTTGATCTGGATCCAGCGCCCGTCCGACAGCGCCTGCACATGCGCGCCCTGCGCCAGGCGATGGCGCGCCACCCGGTCCTGCAGCCAACGCTCGGGCGCATCGCGCGACGCCAGGGCCGCGCCCGACTGGGCAAGATGCGAGGCCAATTGCGAGAACTCCGGCGCGGCATCGCTGATGTCCTCGAAATAGGGAAAGATCTTCAGGAAGGCGCGGTTGCACAGGATCATGCGGTCGTCGCTGCCGAACAGCGCGAAGCCGTCGCTCAGGGACTCGATCGCATCGCGCAGAAGGGTTCGCGCCGATGTTGCAGCGGCATGGGCGGCCGCCAGTTCCGCATTCGCATCGTTGAGGCGACCGAGCGCTTCCTCGAGTGCCCCGGTGCGGTCGCGCACCATGGCCTCCAGGGAAATCGCCGTCTCGAACATCGAGAAGGCCCCGCCCTGAATGTCGGTCGAGCGCTCGACCCGGTCCATCAGCGCAGCATTGATCTTTTCCAGACGGGCAATCCGCAGCTTCAGCTCTTCCACCTCGCCGGTATCCGCCGCTGTGCCCATCGCCGTCACCGCCCGATCGCCAGGCCGCTGAAAGTCTGGTTCATGTGCGCGGCCAGGAACTGCTCGCCATAGGTGCTGAAGCCCAGCACGTTGAACTCGGAATAGAGCCCGGATATCTCGCGCGAGATCTGGCGGTCCTCGGCATCCAGCCGGTTGAGAACGCAGTCGAAACCGATGATGTGGTCGATTTCGCCGACCCGCGCGCCGACCTTGCCGAACAGTTCGCGCAGCCACGCAATGCGGTCGACCGGCTCGCCGATGGTCAGGACCACCCCGGTATCGATGGCGCAATAGAAAGTCAGGCTGCCGTCGGGGTTGGCCGACTGGATCGAGCGCACGTGGTACTGCCCGCCGGTGCGCACCATCGGCGGATGGGCGGCGAAGAAATGGACGTCGAGCGTCTCGGCCGGGCTGCCGGCCAGCCGCCGGTATTCTTCCGCAGCAGGCGCGGCGTTGATCTCGTAGACCGTGCGCGTTTCCGGATCGGCTTCCGTAATCACCATCTTGGCCGGACCCGGCTGGTAGTGGCTGGCGCTGAAGACGTGCATCGGCCGCCTGCTGGTGAGCAACGCGATCACTGCCGCATCGGAATGGAATTCACCCTCGTGCAGCACCGCGGTCTCGGCAAAGGCAAGGTCGTCTCCGCTCGACCCGCCGATCAGCTGGACATCGCCCAGCGCGTGTTGCGCCGTCATCGTCAGCAGTTCCTCGCGGTGCGAAAGGCCATCGACGAAGAACAGCGCGACCTGGTGCAGATCGCCGGCCGCGCCATGATCCAGCCGCGCGCCCGAAACGAGCTGGCGGATCGCGCCTTGCGCCGCCCGCGGATCGAAATGGTCGAGATCGTCGAAGCGCAGCGCCGCCATCGAGAAGCTGGAGGCCGGAAAGCCGATCAGCAACAGACTGTCGGTGTCATAGCCGCGATCGGTCAGTTCCCCCGCGCTGGTACAGCCGACCAGCGGAACACCCGGCAGTGCCCGGCCCAGTTCGCGGGCGAGGTCGTCGCGCGGGTAGCGGTGCGAACAGAACAGCAGACCGCCAGCCAGTTCGCACCCCTCCAGCCCTTCGACAAGTTCGGCCACGGCCGCCACCGGATCCTCGGCGCGCGAGGTGCTGGCCACCAGCCGATCCTTGCCATGCTGCACTTCCATGTCCATTCGCCTGTCTCCCATCGGCCCCGCTTCTGTCTTGCGAGCGAGTGCCGATCTCCCGAATTTCTAGGACCTTGCCGACGGACCGCCAAGGAAATTCGGGCATTCCTGTCGGTTCTATCCGCTTGCGCCTGTCGGCGGCGCATCGCCGCGGCGGGGCTCTCCCGCTGCCGCCAGCGCCTCGGCCTCGGCATCGCTGAACACGCGCGAGCGGATGATGAATCGCACGCCTTCGGGCGCTTCCAGGCTCATGCCCGATCCGCGTCCCGGCACGATGTCGATGGTGACCTGCGTATGGCGCCAGTATTCGAACTGCGCCGCGCCGATCCAGACCGGGGTGTCGCCCGTCAGCGTACCCAGCAGCACATCCTGCCCGCCGACGCGGAACTCGCCGGCGGGAAAGCACATCGGCGCAGATCCGTCGCAGCACCCGCCCGACTGGTGGAACATGAGATCGCCATGCCTGGCGCGCAGCCGTTCGATCCACGCCTCGGCCTCTGGCGTGGCAAGGATGCGCGGTGGCACGGGGGCGCTCATGACGCGAAAAGGCGACGGATGGCCGCATGGCCACCCGCCGTTGCAGAGGTTCCGGTGCCGGTCGTTGGCTGGTGGAGAGAGAAGACCGGCACCGGCAAGCCCGATAAGGCCCGGGCCGAAGGCATCAGAAGAAGCCGAGTGCCTTCGGACTGTAGCTGACCAGCAGGTTCTTGGTCTGCTGGTAGTGGTCGAGCATCATCTTGTGCGTCTCGCGGCCGATGCCCGACTGCTTGTAGCCGCCGAAGGCCGCATGGGCCGGGTAGGCATGGTAGCAGTTGGTCCACACGCGGCCCGCCTGGATACCGCGACCGAAGCGATAGGCGCGGGTGCCGTCGCGGCTCCAGACGCCCGCGCCCAGACCGTAGAGCGTATCGTTGGCGATCTCGAGCGCTTCTTCGTCACTGGCGAACTTCGTGACCGATAGGACCGGGCCGAAGATTTCCTCCTGGAAGATGCGCATCTTGTTGTGCCCTTCGAAGACGGTCGGGCGCATGTAGTATCCCTGGGCCAGTTCACCGTCCTGCACGAAGCGTTCGCCGCCGGTGAGGACCCTGGCGCCCTCGCCCTTGCCGATGTCGATGTAGGACAGGATCTTCTCGAGCTGGTCGTTCGATGCCTGCGCGCCGATCATCGTCGAGGGATCGAGCGGGCTGCCCAGCTTGATCGCCTCGACCCGGGCGATCGCCTTTTCCATGAAGCGGTCGTAGATCGATTCGTGGACGAGTGCCCGGCTCGGGCAGGTACAGACCTCGCCCTGGTTGAGTGCGAACATGGCGAAGCCTTCGAGCGCCTTGTCGAGGAAATCGTCGTCCTGCGCCATCACGTCGGCGAAGAAGATGTTCGGGCTCTTGCCGCCCAGTTCCAGCGTGCAGGGAATCAGGTTTTCCGACGCATACTGCATGATCAGGCGCCCGGTCGTCGTCTCGCCGGTGAAAGCGATCTTGGCGATGCGCTTGTTGGTGGCAAGCGGCTTGCCGGCCTCGATGCCGAAGCCGTTGACGATGTTGAGCACCCCGGCGGGCAGGATGTCGGCGATCAGCTCGGCCAGGACCATGATCGCCATCGGCGTCTGCTCGGCCGGCTTGAGCACGACGCAGTTGCCCGCTGCAAGCGCCGGAGCGAGCTTCCAGGCCGCCATCAGGATCGGGAAGTTCCACGGGATGATCTGGCCGACCACGCCGAGCGGTTCGTGGAAGTGATAGGCCACGGTGTCGTGGTCGATCTCTGCCAGCGAACCTTCCTGCGCGCGAATGCAGGCGGCGAAGTAACGGAAGTGATCGATCGCAAGCGGGATGTCGGCAGCCGTCGTCTCCCGGATCGGCTTGCCGTTGTCGATCGTCTCGACGAGCGCCAGCTTGTCGAGATTGGCTTCCATTCGGTCGGCTATCTTCAGCAGGGTGTTGGAACGCTCGATGGTGGAGGCGCGGCCCCATGCCTCGCGGGCGGCATGGGCAGCATCGAGCGCGAGTTCGATGTCCTCCGCCGTGCCGCGCGCGACCTGGCACACGACCTGGCCGGTGACGGGCGAGATATTGTCGAAATACTCACCCCGGACCGGGGCCACCCACTTGCCGCCGATGAAGTTGTCGAAGCGCTCGCGAATCAGCGAATCGCCGGTGAATCTGCTCATGGCCTGTTCCAGCATCCCAATCTCCATTCATGTTCTGGCATGAAGTTTCGATGGGCATTGTGCGCCTGTCGGGATGGCCCGCCAATTGTACCTTGGACCGATAGAACCGCGACGGCGGCGAACCGCGCCGCAGGCCGCCGGGACACCCCAAGCTATGGATAAAAGCCCCTCGCGCCTTTGATTCCCCGGCACCGCTTGCTTAATGCAGGACCGGTGAGTGCAGACATCGTCATCGGCCAGACCCCTAATGGGGAGGCGATCAGGATAGACATCAAGGAGCTTCTCGCGACCCGCCTGCTGGTGCAGGGCAATTCCGGGTCCGGCAAGTCGCACCTGCTGCGCCGCCTGCTCGAAGAAAGCGCCTCCATCGTCCAGCAGGTGGTGATCGATCCCGAAGGCGATTTCGTCAGCCTCGCCGAGGAGTTCGGGCACGTCGTGATCGACGGCGCCGCCTATGGCGAGGCCGAGATCGTCCGGCTGGGCGCGCGCATCCGCCAGCACCGCGCCTCGGTCGTCCTTGCGCTCGACGAGCTGGAAATCGACCAGCAGATGAAGTGCGCCGCGCAGTTCCTCAATGCCATGTTCGATGCCCCGCGCGAGCAGTGGTACCCGGCGCTGGTGGTGGTCGACGAGGCGCAGATGTTCGCGCCCGCCGCCGCCGGCGAAGTTTCCGAGGAAGCCCGCCGCATCTCGCTGGGCGCGATGACCAACCTGATGTGCCGCGGGCGCAAGCGCGGCCTCGCCGGGGTGATCGCCACCCAGCGCCTCGCCAAGCTGGCCAAGAACGTCGCGGCCGAAGCATCCAACTTCCTGATGGGCCGCACCTTCCTCGACATCGACATGGTGCGCGCTGCCGACCTGCTGGGCATGGAGCGCCGTCAGGCCGAACAGATCCGCGACCTTGCGCGCGGCCAGTTCCTCGGCCTCGGCCCGGCCATCGCGCGCCGCCCGGTCGCGGTGAACATCGGCTCGGTCCGGACCGGCGCGAAGTCGGTGACGCCCGGCCTCGCCCCGCTGCCTACCGCCAGCACCGAGGACATGCGCGAGCTGCTCCACGCCGACCTCCACGTCGAGCCCGAGCGTCCCGAATTCCCGCGCCCGGCGCCGCGCCCGCGCCTCGACGTCGAGGAACTGGCGGCCAGCATCGCGACGTCCGACAGTGTCGCCGATGCGCCGCCGCGCCCCGAACGGCCCGAACCCGAGCCGGAAGAGAATCGCGCGGCAATGGTCGAGATCCTCAATGCGATGGCGCAGGAGGAGGATTGCACGTTCCAGTCCTCGACCACGCTGTTCCAGGACTTCACGATCCGCTGCCGGATGAAGGGAATTTCGATCCGCGGCCTCGACGCCACGATGTTCCGCCGCGGGTTCGCCGCCGCTCTCGCAGGAATCGAGGACCCGGAGGACGAGCGCTGGCTCGACCTGCTCAACCTTGCCAAGCACGTGCCCGACGACGCGCTGGCGACGTTCTACGTCATCGCCCGCGCGGCGATGGACGGCAAGCCTTGCCCCGACGACATGGAACTGGCGCGCATCTACGGCACCAGCAGCCCGCGCCGCGTTCAGCGCCTGCTCGATTACCTGGAAAAGGACGGCCTGATCGTGGTGCGTACCGACTTTTCGGGCAAGCGATCGGTCGGCCTGCCCGATCTGGGCGTGACGACGGCACCCGTCGAGGCGTAAGACGGGCCGGACATGGCCGAGATCATCAACCTTCGTCTGGCCCGCAAGGCCAGGGACCGCGCCGCCGACAAGGCGCAGGCGCACAGCAACCGCGCCTTGCATGGACGCACGAAGGCCGAGCGCAAGGCGACCGAAGCCGAAGCGGCCCGCTTCGACCGGACGCTAGACGGGGCGAAGCGCGAGAGAGACTCAGACGGGAACGGGGACGTGGACTGATGCGCACGACTTACGAAAGCGCGACGGTCCGCCTCTATCACCTCGATGCCGGCCCCGAAGGCGGCGCCGCGCAGACCCTGTTCTACGGCCCCCTGTCCGAAGCCATGCAGATCGCGGCGCAGCAGCCCGAAGACGTGCAGGATGGGCTGTTCATCGCCACCGACAACGACGTGGTGGCCTACCTCGACCTGTTCGAAGGCTGATCTCTTGCATCGCTGCGGCGCGTGCCCCGGAAAAGTGCCCGGTGCAGGATCGCGGAGAGAGAATGGAAGAGAAGCGATCCGGCACCGGGCCAATCAACGCCCGCGTCCGACTTCGGGCGTTAGGGAATGCAATATGCTATCGATTGCATAGCCCGTAAACTCTTAAAAAATCCAGTACGGCCCCTCGATGAAATGCCGTGCCCGGGGCACCGATTTCCGTCGCGCCATTGTGCAAAGGCTCCGCTTGCCATACCGGCACCTGCGATGAGCAGGCTCGATTCCCTTCTCAGGTCCGCGCTGGCGCGGATCGACAGCGCCGGTCAGCGCCGCACCTTGCGTGCGGCTGCCCTCGCCGGCGGCGGCCGCGTGATCCGCGAGGGGCGCGAACTGGTCGACTTTTCCAGCAACGATTACCTCGGCCTCGCGCGTCATCCGCTGCTGGCCGAGCGTGCGCGCGAATGGACCGCGAAGTTGGGCACCGGCTCAGGCGCATCGCGACTGGTGACGGGCACCAGCGAGGCGCACCTTGCGCTCGAGGCGCGCATCGCAAAGTTCAAGGGAACCGAAGCCGCTCTGATCTTCGCCAGCGGCTGGCAGGCCAATGCCGCGGCGATTCCCGCCCTGCTCGCCGCCTTACCGGGGGCCGCCGTCTTCACCGATCGGCTGATCCACGCCAGCATGCACGCGGGCATCACCATTGCCGGCGTGCGCCAGCACCGCTTCCGCCACAACGACCTCGACCACCTCGAAACGCTGCTGGCGGACAAGGGGCGCGATGCCCCGGCCCGAGTGATCCTGACCGAAAGCGTGTTCAGCATGGACGGCGACCGCGCCGACATGGCGCGCCTTGCCATGATCGCCGAGGCCCACGATGCCGTGCTTTTCATCGACGAGGCCCATGCCACCGGCGTGCTGGGTCCGGGCGGCGCAGGCCTGTCGGCCGAAGTGCCGGGCCGGGTCGACCTGACCATGGGCACCTTCAGCAAGGCGCTCGGCGGGTTCGGAGCCTATGTCGCGGGCTCGCAGGCGCTGATCGACTATCTCGTCAACACTGCCAGCGGCTTCATCTTCACGACCGCGCCGCCGCCTGCGGTACTCGGCGCCATCGATGCGGCGCTCGATCTCGTGCCGGGCATGGAGGCCGAGCGGACCCACCTGGCCATGCTGGGCGAGCGGTTGCGCAGCGGCCTTGCGCGCCTCGGCCTCGACCATGGCGAGTCGAGCACCCAGATCGTGCCTGCGGTGATCGGCGCTGAAGCCGATGCCATGGCGCTTTCGGCCCGGCTGGAACAGGCAGGCTTCCTGGCCTCCGCGATCCGCCCGCCCACGGTCCCGCCGGGCACCAGCCGCCTGCGCATCGCCCTTCGCGCCAGCCAGAGCGAGGCCGACATCGACGCCCTGCTCGCCGCGATAGAGGTGCAGCGGTGAAACTGCTGTTCTGCCACGGCTGGGGCTTCGACCGGCATTTCTGGGACGCCCTCGCTCCGCTCCTCGGTGAATGGGAGCAGTACCGCGACGACCGCGGCTATTTCGGCGATCCGCTGGTCCCGGCGGTCGAAGGCCCTTGCCTTGCGATAACCCACTCCTTCGGCACCATGCGGATCCTCGCCGATCCGCCTCCGGGGCTCGCCGGCATCGTCGCGATCAACGGGTTCGAGCGCTTCACCGCCGCACCCGACAGTCCGGGCGTACCGACCCGCGTCGTCGACCTGATGTTGCGCCGGTTCGACCGCGAGCCGCGCCCGGTGGTCGAAGAATTCCGCCAGCGCGTCGGCTGCGACGAGCCTCTGGCCCGGATCGATCCCGCCCCGCTGCGCGAAGACCTGCTGCACTTGCGCGATTCCCGGCCACCCTTGCCGCAAGTGCCGGTCCTCATCGTACAGGCTGGCGGGGATCCACTACTTCCCGAGGCCATGCGCGAGGCCTGCTTTGTCGGCGTAGCCGCACGGCACCTTAGGCACGAAAGCGGCGGCCATCTCCTCCCGTTCGAAGACCCGGCGTTTTGCGCGCAGGCGGTGCGCGACATGACCGGGGTGCTGGCATGACCGGGCAACGCGAACGTATCGCAACGGCCTTCGCCAGGGCGCCGGACTACGAGGGCCATGCCCGCGTCCAGCGCAGTGTCGCCGTGCGCCTCGCCGAGCGTATCGCCGCGCTTGACCTGCCGCAAAGCCCCCGCGTGCTGGAGATCGGCTGCGGCACCGGCTTCCTGACGCGCGCATTGGTCGCGGCAGGGATCGGCGGGGACTGGACGATCACCGACATCGCCCCTGAAATGGTCGAGCGTTGCCGGGCCAACCTGGGCGATGCGCCCTCGCGCCGATTCGCGACGATGGACGGGGAATTCGGCACTCCGGAAGGCGGGCCTTTCGATCTCATCTGCTCCAGCCTTGCCCTGCAGTGGTTCACCGATGCGCCTGCCGCACTGGCCCGCATGGCCGAATGGCTCGCGCCGGGCGGTCACTGCCTCGTGACGACGCTGGGGCCCCGCACCTTTGCCGAATGGCGCGAAGCTCACGCGGCCGAGGGGCTGGTCGCCGGAACGCCGGAATTCCGCCCGGTCGAGGACTTCACCCGGCTTGCCCCGGCCGCGCTCGACATCGAGGCACTTGTCGAAAGCCATGCCGATGCCCGTGCATTCCTGCGCTCGCTCAAGGCCATCGGCGCCGGTACGTCCTCGCCACGCCATCGCCCGCTGCCGCCTGGCGTCCTGCGCAAGGTCATGACCCGCTTCGAACAATCGGGGAGCGCGGTGACATACGAGGTCGTGACCTGTCACCTTCATCGCGCTAGGTGAAACGACCATGCCAACCACCCCCATCATCGTCACCGGCACCGACACCGAAATCGGCAAGACCGTTTTCGCCGCCGCCCTGACCGGCGCGCTCGGCGCCCATTACTGGAAACCCGTGCAGGCCGGACTGGAAGCCGACGGCGGCGACCGCGACCGCGTGGCCCGTCTCGCCGGTATCGCGCCGGAGCGCGTGCTGCCCGACGCCTATCGCCTCACTACACCCTGCTCGCCCCACCTTGCCGCCGAGATCGACGGGGTCGCCATCGATCCGGAACGGCTCGCCCTGCCGCAGGTCGACGGGCCGCTGGTGATCGAAGGAGCCGGCGGTGCCCTCGTGCCGCTCACCCGCCAGATGACTTACGCCGACCAGTTCGCGCGCTGGCAATGCCCGGTCGTGATCGTCGCGCGGACCATGCTGGGCACGATCAATCATTCGCTCCTGTCGATCGAGGCGCTGCGGGGGCGCGGCATCGCCATTCTCGGTATCGCCTTCGTCGGCGATGCCGTGGAAGACAGCGAGGCGACGATCTGCGAGATGGGCAAGGTCCGCCGCCTGGGCCGCCTGCCGCGGCTCGATCCGCTGACGCCCGAAACCCTGCGCGCGGCCTTTGCCGAACATTTTCGACTGGAGGATTTCACCCGGTGACGTCATCTGTCTGGCACCCCTTCACGCAGCACGGCCTGCGCGAACCGATCCCCATGATCGAACGCGCCGAGGGCGCGCTGCTCCATAGCGCGGAGAGCAAATCCTACATCGATGCGATCTCGTCGTGGTGGGTGACGACGCACGGGCACTGCAACCCGAAGATCATGGCCGCCATCGCCGAACAGGCGGGCAAGCTCGACCAGATCATCTTCGCCGGCTGGACCCATGAACCCGCCGAAGCGGTGGCCGCCGGCCTGCGCGCAATCATGCCGCAGAACCTGTCGCGGGTGTTCTTCTCCGATTCCGGATCGACCGCCGTCGAAGTCGCGCTGAAGATGGCGCTCGGCTACTGGCACGCGCGGGGCGAGGCGCGGCACCGCATCGTCGTGATGGAGCACAGCTACCACGGCGATACCATCGGCGCGATGTCGGTAGGTGCACGCGGCGTGTTCAACCAGGCCTATGAACCGCTACTGTTCGACGTCGGGACCGTGCCCTTCCCCGCCGCGGGAACAGAGCAGGCCACGCTCGATGCGCTGGACGCGATCTGCCGCCAGAACGACACCGCCGCCTTCATCGTCGAGCCGCTGGTACTCGGCGCAGGCGGCATGCTGATCTACACCCCGGAAACGCTGGCGCAGATGCACGAGGTCTGCGCACGCCACGGCGTGCTGTTCATTGCCGACGAAGTGATGACCGGCTGGGGCCGCACCGGCACCCTGCTCGCCTGCGAACAGGCGGGCGTCGCGCCGGACATCCTGTGCCTGTCCAAGGGCCTTACCGGCGGCGCGATCCCGCTGGCGGTCACGATGGCGACCGAGGCGATATTCGAGGCGCACTGGTCGACCGACCGCGCGAAGATGTTCTTCCACTCGTCCAGCTACACCGCCAACCCGCTCGCCTGCGCGGCGGCCCACGCGAACCTGCAGATCTGGCGCGAGGAACCGGTGCGCGAGCGTATCGCCACACTGGCCGGGCGGCAGGCGCTCTGGCTGGAAAAGCTCGGCAGCTTCTGCCACTTCGACAACGCCCGCCAATGCGGGACGATTGCCGCGCTCGACCTCAAGACCTCGGGCGAAGGGGGCTATCTCGATACGCTGGCGCCCGACCTCATGGCCTTCTTCCGCGAGCGCGGGATCCTGCTGCGTCCGTTGGGCAATACGGTCTACGTCATGCCGCCCTACTGCATCACGGAGGATCAGTTGGCCGACGTGTGGAATGCCATCGGCGAGGCCGTGATCAGCTTCTGAGCGGCAGGGCTATTCCGGATCGTCCGGTGCGGCCTCGCAGGTGGCGAGATCGACGAAGGCCCTGCCGACCTCGGTGAGCCTGCCGTCTGCGACCAGCCCGGAATGCAGGTTCCAGCCGTCGAGCCCCTCGTAGAGCCCGAACCACGCGTGGCGTTCGACAAAGGGCAAGTCATCCAGCATCGCAGAGGCGCGGCGGAAGAACGATGCCTGTTCGGCAACGGAAAAGCGGCCCGGCCGCGTCCAGTCGGCCAGCGCCCATTCGGTAACCCAGATCGGCCTGTCATAAGCCGCGTGGATCCGCTCGAGGCGACGGCGGAATGCGTCGATATCCGGGGACTGCGCATAGTGGTGGACGGCGATGAAATCGACGCGATAACCGCGCGCGCCTGCCCCGGCCATGAAGCGGCCGAGCCAGCTGTCAGGTCCCAGTTCGTTGCCCGTACCAGTCGCCGGTGATCCGAGACGTTTGCCCGTCGCCATCAGCGTCGGCCAATAGGCCAGCGCAAGCTCGACGCTCATGTTCGCCTGCTTCGCTTCGTCCGGTTCGTTGAAGGTCAGCAGCACTGGCGAAGCCGTGGCGAAGACCTGCGGCAGATCCCGGCCCGACCGGATCATCGGCACGAAGCGGGGATCGCTTAGCCCCGACTTCGCCTGCCAGGTGTAGAACCAGCCGCCGTGCAGGCGCGCCAGATCGGCCTGCAGAGCGTTCTCGCCATCGACCGGCCAGGCGCCGGTGCCGAGTTTTCCGACATGTTCGACAGGGCATGGACCCGCATGGGCCGCGCCCGGCAGGAACAGGCCGGGCGCCGCCGCAAGCGCGAGCAGCAGGCAAATTCCGGGAAACTTGGCGCGGATCATGGCAGAGGCGTCAACGCGCCGGGCGCCGCGCGGTTGCGGCGGGGCCTTTCAGCCCCGGCCACGGTCGGGGTCAGGCGTAGGGCGGCTTGTGCTGGCCCGCCGGGCTGAGCGTGAAGATCTCGCAGCCGTCCTCGGTAATGCCGATCGAGTGTTCGAACTGGGCCGAAAGCGACTTGTCACGCGTGACCGCGGTCCAGCCGTCGTTGAGCAGCTTCACCGGCGGCTTGCCCAGGTTGATCATCGGCTCGATGGTCATGAACATGCCGGGCTTGAGCAGCGGCCCGGTGCCGGGACGACCGGCGTGGACCACTTCGGGCGCATCATGGAACAGGCGACCGAGACCGTGCCCGCAGAACTCACGTACGACGCCGTAGCGGTGCGATTCGGCATAGGCCTGAATCGCCGCGCCGATGTCGCCCACGCGGTTGCCGGGCTTGGCCTGCTCGATGCCGATCATCAGGCACTCGTAAGTCACATCGACCAGCTTGCGCGCCTTCAGCGAGGGCTCGCCCGCGAAGTACATGCGGCTGGAATCGCCGTGCCAGCCATCCAGCAGCGGGGTCACGTCGATGTTGAGGATATCGCCTTCCTTCAGCGTCTTTTCCGAAGGAATGCCATGGCACACGACATGGTTGATCGAGATGCAGCACGAATGCGCATAGCCGCGATAGCCCAGTGTCGCCGGAACCGCACCGCCGTCGAGCGTCAGTTCGCGAACCTTGTCGTCGATTTCAGCCGTGGTGACACCCGGCTGCACCATCGCGGCCACTTCGTCGAGGATCGCGGCAGCAAGGCGCCCGGCCTTGCGCATGCCCTCGAAAGCCTCGGGTCCGTGCAACTTGATGGTGCCGTCGCGCAGGACGGTTTCACTTCCGGGTTCGACAATCTGGTATTCGCTCATGGCCCCCACATAGCGATCTTGCCCGCCAAATGCGAGATGCTCGCAATCGCGAAAGATCAGTTGCCGATCGAAAAACTGTCCTTGTAGGCTGGCTTCACCGTGCCAAGGACGGCCGAGGTGACCGGCAAGGTGATCTCATAAGTGCCTTCGGCATAGGGCCCGGCCGCATAGGGACCGACAAGAATTCCAAGGCGATCGAAGGTCTTGCCGTTCGACGAGCCGAGAATCACCGTGCTTTCCAGCGGATCGATGCAGTCGCTGAACATGTCGTCGCTGCCACGCTGCACCGGCACCCCGCGCCGCTTTTCCCGCTCCCTGTCGAGCGCACTGCAGAAGGGCCTGCGGATTGCCGAGCGCAGGGCCGCTTCGCTGGTGAACAGGGTTTCGGGCTTGCGGGCCGCGTCGGCCTGCTTGTCCCACAGCAGCGAATCGAAGCCGCTCATGCCGTGGGCGCCACCGGAAAAAACGTAGAACTCCGAGGACAGCGACAGCCAGCCCGGCAGGTCGGTTACCACCTTCCACGAAGTCTGGCTGCTGTGCGCGTGATAGGGAAAGTCGTTCTTCTTCGCCTCGCGCCGGTCGTCGCGCGATTCGGCGATCAGCGCCTTGCGGGTTTCATCCAGCTTGGCATCAAGCCGCGCGCGCAGCCCGGGAATCGCGCCGGCCTGATCGGGATACTCGTAAGCGAACTCGTAAAGGTCGTTCGAGGCTTCTTCCTTGCGCCCCATGGCTGCTGCAGCCTGCGCGTCCGGCGAAGCGCCATCGGACGTCGCCGCCTGCGAGGCCGAGCCGGCTCCCGTGCCGCCAACCCCGGCATCATTCGAGGCTGAAAGCGAAGGCTGATCCTCCGGGGCATCGGCCTGCTTGCCCGAACAGCCGCCTGCCAGGAGAACGCTTGCCAACACCAATCCGCCAATTCGCATAAATTTCCTCTCGCACTCGGGCCTGAGCCAACGCTAGAGAAACTCGATATGAGCGACAAGAACCCTTTGATTCAGCCGGACCGGGGCCAGAAGGCCGTGGCAATCCACCTCGTCGACAAGGACGGACTGGATGCCTTCCTCAAGGAACGCACCGCGGCCCAGCGCGCCGCGCTCGACGCACACAAGTTCACCGCCGATGCAGGCGAGCACGCGATCGTGCCCGATGGCGACGGCTGGGTCGTGGTGGCAGGCGTCGCCCGGACCGGGGAACTGTCCAGCTGGTGCCTCGCCAAGCTCGCCGATGCGCTGCCTGCCGGCACCTATCGTTGCCACGGCGCCGAGCCGGGCCGCGCGATGTTCGGCTGGATCACCGGGCAATACAGCTTCGAGCGCTATCGCTCCGATCCTTCCGAGGAAGGCCCGCGCGTTCTGTTGACCGCAGAGGCGGGCAAGATCGACGCGATCACCGCCGAAGCCGAGGCCGTCGAACTGGTCCGCGACCTCGTCAACACCCCGGCCGAGGACATGGGTCCCGGCCAGCTCGAGGCGGAGGCCGAAAGCCTTGCCAAGGCCTATCGCGCGGAAATCCACGTGACCCGCGCCGACATGCTCGAACGCGAGTACCCGATGGTCCATGCCGTGGGCCGCGCTGCCGGGCGCAGCCACGCGCCGCGCATGATCGAGCTGGAATGGGGCGATCCCAAGCACCCGAAGATCGCCATCGTCGGCAAGGGCGTCTGCTTCGATTCGGGCGGGCTCGACATCAAGCCGTCCTCGGGCATGCTGCTGATGAAGAAGGACATGGGCGGCGCGGCGCATGCCCTGGCGCTGGCGCGGCTGATCATGGACGCGAAGCTGCCGGTGCGGCTGCACCTGCTGGTCCCCGCCGTCGAAAACGCGGTTTCAGCCAACTCCTTCCGCCCGGGCGACGTCCTGCGCAGTCGCGCAGGCATCTCGGTGGAGATCGGCAATACCGATGCCGAAGGCCGCCTGATCCTCGGCGACGCCCTCGCCCGTGCCGGAGAGAAGGAGCCGGAGCTGATCATCGATTTTGCGACGCTGACCGGTGCGGCCCGGGTCGCGCTCGGCCCCGACCTGCCCGCGCTCTTCGCGCGCGAGGACGCAACGGCGCAGGCCCTGCTCGACGGCGGCCTTGCCAGCGACGATCCGTGCTGGCGCCTGCCGTTGCACGAAGGCTACCGCGAAATGCTCAAGTCCGACGTGGCCGACATCAATAACGCCGGCAGCGGCGGCTTTGCCGGCGCCTGCACCGCGGCGCTGTTCCTCGACCGCTTCGTCCCCAAGGGCGTCGACTGGGCCCATTTCGACACCTTCGCCTGGCGGCCTTCCGCCAAGCCGGGTCGTCCGAAGGGGGGAGACGCTTTGGGTCTGCGGGCGAGCTGGAATATGCTAAGACAGCGGTACGGCAAATGACTCGCCGAAACCTTGCTTCTTGGCCATGCCCCAGCTAAGCGCGCCCATCTTTGACTTTGGAGACATGACCGCGTTGGCCATCGAGGATTCCCATACCCGTCCCCCCCGGATCGACGGCATTCTTGCCATGACCGGGCCGAGTGTGACCGCGGATCCCGGCTGTCTTCCGGTTCGCGGGGATCTGGCGCACATCAAGCTCGCCGGTCTCTACTTCGTGCCGCACTACTCGGTGCCGATGCCGCACAAGGTGCTTCCGGGCGCGATCCTGCGCATCGCCGGGCGCGAGGATGCAGACGCGATCCGCGAACTGCCCGCAGGCGAAACCTTCAACGTGCTGGATATCGCCGGCAACTGGGCCTGGGGCCAGCTCGGCGAGGATGGCCAGGTCGGCTACGTCGCGCTTTCCGGGATTGAGGTGATCGAGCAGTGAGCACGACGGTCTTCATCGACGGCGCCGCCGGTACCACCGGCCTCGAAATTGCCGATCGGCTCGGCAGCCGCAGCGAATTCGACCTCGTCATTCTCGACGACGAACGCCGCAAGGACGCCTCTGCGCGCGCCGAAGCGCTCAACGACGCGGACTTCGTCGTCCTTTGCCTGCCCGACGATGCCGCCCGTGAAGCCGTCGCGATGATCCGCAACGACCGTACCCGCGTGATCGACGCATCGACCGCCTACCGCACCGCCGATGGCTGGACCTACGGCTTTCCCGAGCTGGTCGGCCGCGACGCGATTGCCTCGGCCATGCGCGTCAGCAATCCGGGCTGCTATCCGACCGGCTTCCTCGCCCTCGTCGCGCCGCTCGTGGCCGCCGGGCTGCTACCGGCCGACTGGCCTTACGTGTGCCATGCCGTTTCCGGTTACTCGGGCGGTGGCAAGGCGCTGATCGGGCGCTTCGAGGAAGACCGCGACATCGCATTCCGCGCCTATGGCCTGGCCATGGGACACAAGCACGTGCCCGAAATGACGGTTCATGCCGGTCTTTCGGTTGCACCGCTCTTCGCGCCCGCCGTCGTCGCCGCGCATCGCGGCATGGTCGTCGAAGTGCCGCTGCACCTTGGCGCCATGAAGAATGCCGGCTCGCCCGATGCCCTGCGCGAAAAGTTAAGCGAGACTTATACCGGCAGCCCGATCGTTTCGGTCGTCGACGACGAACCGGGCGAGCTGCTGTTGCGCGCTTCGATGCAGCCGGTGGACACGCTGACCCTGCGCGTCTTCGGCTCTGCCGACGGCAGCCAGGCCCGCCTCGTTGCCATGCTCGACAATCTGGGCAAGGGCGCCAGCGGCGCCGCGGTCCAGAACCTCAACATCATGGCCGGCCTGCCCGAAACCGCAGGACTGCGTCTCTGACGAGCCGGCCTTTCGCCCCGGCGCCGATAGAGCGCCGGTTGGCCCCACCAACAACGGCTTCACGTCCGGAACGGTCGGCAAGCCCTTCCGGCTGCCCGTTGCCTTACCCGGTTCCCGGAGCCACCCCCGCCGCGCCTCGTGCTGACGCCCTGTTGGGCGCATTGCACAATTTTGAGGCAGGGCTTGCCTGAATATTGAACAGATGTTGTGCATCTTGCCCGCCGGACATTGCCGAAACACCGCATTCGATAGGGTAAATCGAACGATTCCGGTCTTTTCGCGGCTGCACACATGTCCTACCTAGTGGGCAACCGTATTGGCACGATTCTTGATGGGAGTCGCGCGCGAGGCATCTGGTTCCCGGACCGGAAAACCTCTTCGGAAATCCGGGATCAAGTGCAGGGGTCTAGACAGGCGTGAAAAAGATCGAAGCCATCATCAAGCCGTTCAAGCTCGATGAAGTGAAGGAAGCGCTTCACGAAGTGGGCGTTTCGGGCATCACCGTCACCGAAGCAAAGGGCTTCGGGCGTCAGAAGGGGCATACCGAGCTTTATCGCGGTGCCGAGTACGTCGTAGACTTTCTGCCCAAGGTGAAACTCGAGGTCGTCGTGGCCGACGCCCTGGCGGACCGCGTGGTAGAGGCGATTGCCGAAGCCGCGCAGACCGGCCGCATCGGCGACGGCAAGATCTTCGTCATCCCGGTCGAGACCGCGGTGCGCATCCGCACCGGCGAACGGGACGACGACGCCCTCTGATCCGAGGGCTTTCTCAAATTCCGGCTTGAGCCGGACTGGGGAACAATCCGGCACGGGGGGCCGGTAGAATTCCTGGAGTGCCAATAAACCCCTGATCCCCTTCCGCGCGGCGGCAGGGCAAGACTGGAGAACAACGGAAATGGCAAGTGCAAAGGACGTCCTTAAGAAGATCAAGGACGAGGAAATCGAGTGGGTTGATCTCCGCTTCACCGACCCCAAGGGCAAGTGGCAGCACCTGACGATGGTGTCCTCGGTTCTTGGTGAGGACGAACTGGAAGACGGCCTCATGTTCGACGGTTCGTCGATCGAAGGCTGGAAGGCCATCAACGAGTCGGACATGATCCTCAAGCCCGACCTCGATGCCGTCTACACCGATCCGTTCTCGGCCACCCCGATGCTGATCCTGTTCTGCGACATCGTCGAACCCTCGACCGGCGACCTCTACGGCCGTGACCCGCGCTCGACCGCGAAGCGCGCCGAAGCCTTCGTCAAGGCTGCCGGTTTCGGCGACACCGTGTACGTCGGCCCCGAAGCCGAATTCTTCATGTTCGACGACGTGAAGTTCTACGACGGCTACGACGGCAACGGCTTCAAGCTCGACGACATCGAACTGCCGGGCAACTCGGACAAGTCGTACGACCAGGGCAACCTGGCTCACCGTCCGCGTGCCAAGGGCGGCTACTTCCCGGTCGCTCCGGTCGACTCGGCTGTCGACATCCGCGCCGAAATGGTCACGACCATGATCGAAATGGGCCTGCCCTGCGACAAGCACCACCACGAAGTGGCTGCCGCGCAGCACGAACTCGGCCTGACCTTCGGTACGCTGGTCACCACCGCCGACCGCATGCAGATCTACAAGTACGTCGTGCACATGGTCGCTCAGGCCTATGGCAAGACCGCCACGTTCATGCCGAAGCCGATCATGAAGGACAACGGCTCGGGCATGCACACGCACATCTCGATCTGGGACGAAGGCAAGAACACCTTCGCCGGTAACGGGTATGCCGGCCTGTCGGACACCTGCCTGTACTTCATCGGCGGCGTCATCAAGCACGCCAAGGCCCTCAACGCCTTCACCAACCCGACCACCAACAGCTACAAGCGCCTGGTGCCGGGCTACGAAGCCCCGGTTCTGCTCGCCTACTCGGCGCGCAACCGTTCGGCCTCGTGCCGCATCCCCTACGGTGCGGGTGACAAGGCGAAGCGCGTGGAATTCCGTTTCCCCGACGCGATGGCCAACCCCTACCTGTGCTACGCCGCGCTGCTCATGGCCGGCCTCGATGGCATCAAGAACAAGATCCATCCGGGCGACGCCATGGACAAGAACCTCTACGATCTGCCGCCGGCCGAACTCGCCGAAGTGCCGACCGTCTGCGGTTCGCTGCGTGAAGCTCTCGAAGCTCTGGCCGCTGACCACGACTTCCTCATCGAGGGCGGCGTGTTCACTGCCGACCAGATCGAATCCTACCTCGAACTGAAGTGGCCGGAAGTGCTGCGTTGGGAAACCACGCCGTCGGCCGTCGAGTTCGACATGTACTACAGCGCCTGATTTCGCTCCCTTCTCCGGAAGGGACAATCGGTTCGCCGAGTGGGGCGCCTGGAGCAATCCAGGCG